>DATNPC010000170.1:0-3036 GCA_036703375.1 Allocoleopsis sp. | reverse complement strand
GTGTAGAGCCAACCGCAGTTTTTTGATCGGTTGAGACCAATTGGTAATTGCCCTGCTGGGCTTGAACTGCACTTGTAATTTCAGCGCTAGATACAGCTGTATTTTGGGATTGAGCATCAACTGACGCGGTTTTTGCCTCAGCGTTGTTATCGTAAAACGTCTTAATAGGCAAGCTTTGCAATATCTGCAACCAACCACTTTTGAGGTGAGGTTGCGAGTCGAGAGCAATCGCCCAATCAATTTGATTCACGCCTTGCTTTTGGAGGAAAGGTAATACTGTAAACGTTGCTGTATCAGCTTCCCCGCTATTCACTAACGTCACCTGTCCTCGATCTTGAATTACGAGAATTTGTTCTTGGGCAGTAGCTAGAACGGTGGCTTGAAGTTGTGCCACCTTCGTTTGCCAAACTGGAAGTGCCACTAAAGCCACAGCAACCAAACCCACTAGCCACCAACGACGTTGCCATCTTGGCTTAATACTGCTGATGGCAACTAACCCATAGAGCAGCAGCACTTGCACCAGGGAAATTGTACCCACAGCCACTGAACTTCCCGGTAACTGATTGAAGAATGTCACCAGTGCCATCAACATTTGAGTTGGATAGTAGAGCAACCAAGCTAGAAAACTACCAACTACAGGTGAGACTAAGGCCGCCGATGCACTAATAGCGCTACCAATACTGATAACCGCAATTAAGGGAGCCGAAACAATATTTGCCGCTATGCTGTAGGGAGCCAGCGTGCTAAATACGTAAAGTTGCAGGGGTAAAGTCCATAATGAGGCAGCAATCGTAATTGCGATCGAGGAAGCGATCGCAGGTAATAGCCAGTCCAGTTGCTTAATCAGGGATGGAGCTGTAACCAGCAATCCTAGCGTTGCTAAAAAGCTCAATTGAAACGATAAATCCCAAATCCAGAGAGGATTCCACACCAGTAGGATCGTTGCGGCTAGTAGCAACGATCCTACTGGCTTAACTTGTCGTTGCGTTAATAAAGCTACTAACGCCCCAAAGCCCATAATTGCAGCTCGCAGGACTGAGGGCTGAAAACCAGTTAGACCAACGAAAATAGCTAATGCACTGGTTCCCACAAAAAATTGAGTTTTCGCGGAAAATCGCCTAGTCAGCACCAGCACCACACCGAGAATTAAAGAGGTTTGAGTTCCAGAAGCGGCTAACGTATGAGCCAATCCAGCTCGAACAAAGCGATCGCGGATATCGTAGGGGATATCTACCGCTCGATTGCCTAAAACAAACGAACTGACGAGTTGTCCGGCTGGACTTCCCAGCCAGTTAACCTGCGAACGGGTAATTCGCTGTCGCAATACCCACCATCGCCATCGATGCTCTTGTTGGTCATCAGAGCTACTAACTTGGCGTCCGCTAAAGCCAGCGAACGAACCTTCTTTAGCTAAATACGCCTCAAAGTCAAATGCTCCTGGATTTTGTGCTGGTTTGGGCTTGTATAAGACTCCAGTAACATCAATATATTTACCTGGATAAAGTCCCGTTGCCTGAAGTAGCGGTACTGTTACGTACAACTTACCCGTGACTTCTTTGCTAATCGCCCCTGTATTGTCACCGCTTTCAACTTCATTGAGTTGCATCACCTCTAGCCAGAATTGCCCCTGCTGGCTGCGCGTGAGTCGGGGTATGCTTTCTACCTTCCCATGAACTGTAACGACTTGCCCCTGAACAGCACTATTAGTTGAGCGAATAAATCGGCTAATATCATCCGATGCGGGGTGCGGTACTCGCATTTGAAAGTATAAAAGAGCGATCGCTCCGACTATTCCAGCCATTAGCCATAGTCGTGGCCTCGGTCCTGTTCTCCAGAACCGAGGTATCGCGATCGCCGCCACTGCACCTAAAACCGCTATGCCTATGGCGAGTAAACTATATCCTTGCCCAGACACAACACGAGTTGGCGGTCCTAAAATTGCCGTAGATAGGAGACCGACGATATAAGCCAAGCTCAGCAGAGCACCACTAGCAAGATTCATTAGATAGCTAAACCCAGCTTCAAACCCAGCACAGCGTGAAGAAACAAGAGGCACAGTGCTGTACTTCCTAGGTAAGCATGAATGGTACGCAGTACTGAGCGATCGCCTCCAAAGCCAGTAATCGACAGTACACCATTAATTGCTAATAAAATCAGTACAATCGAACCCATCCAAAAATGCGAACTCTCTAAAATTGGCTGATGCTGCATTACCAACGATAGAACACCACCCGTAAAGCCTGCCGCCATAAACAGAAACATCCAAGGGGCAAGTTGGCGGTGAGCTGCTCGACTTTGAATAGCTGCATCTTTATCCGCCACTACCCGTCCGCGCCATCCTGCCAATCCCACAAAGCTTCCCATCACGAACACAACAATCGCCATCATTAAAGGGTGTCCCCAATGAACAATGGGTTCGGGAATTCCCATATTCCGGAATTGATCTGCGATCGGTTCTAGGATCTGGCGTAAGTCTGTCATCAGTTCAATCACCTCTTTGACCTTAGTCTTAGTACTTTCAACACTAATCTCCTTGACAATCTAACGAACTTAGCCAGCTTAGTGAAGTTACCTCAATCCTCAAAAACAGTAACTTAGCTTGCTTGTACAGCTTAAACAAGCAACTGCTCGATAGTTGTAGCTTGATTGAGCGGAAATCCTAAAGCTTCTCGTTGCTGCAAATACAATTGAGCGACTCGCTTTGCCAAATTGCGGATTCTACCGATGTAGCGCGTGCGCTCTGTAACCGAGATGACACCTCTTGCATCCAGTAAGTTGAAGGTGTGAGAGCATTTCAACACGTAGTCCAGTGCCGGGAGAACAAGTTCTCGCTGACTGAGCTGCTCTGCCTCCTGTTCGTAAAGATTAAAGAGCGTGAACAGCAAATCTGGGTTGGATGCCTCAAAGTTATAGGTACACTGCTCAATTTCTCCCTGGAGATGAACATCACCATAGGTAAGACGGTCGTTCCATTGAATCTTAGTGAAGGCGTCCACTTCCTGAAGGTACATGGCTATTCGCTCTAAACCATAGGTA
>DATNPC010000169.1:0-6361 GCA_036703375.1 Allocoleopsis sp. | reverse complement strand
TTTTCTTGGCTCTACTATTTGTTTGGCATACTAAGTACTGAAGAACCAAAAATTCTCACGCTACCACTGGAATTTTACGATGAAAATAACCCCGGACGAATTGCCGGACGAGTTGCTAGAGGGCTAGCCAATCACACTTGGACGTATCCAGAAATCGCTGGACAACTCATACCCAAACTCTTTCGGGTACTAGGCATCTTTGTCATTATCTGGGTCATCGAATGGCGCATCGCCCTGTTGTTTTTGATTTCCTTTATCGTTATCTTGGGCTTTAGCCTCAAAGACTTGATAAAACTGATAAGCAAAGAAAAAATCCTTGATAAACACCAGGAAAATACAGAAAGCCGCACCTCTGAAATTGTCACCAATATCAAAACTGTCAAAGCGTTTGCGACTGAATCCGCAGAACTGCAACGACAAAGCGATCGCTTAAATCGCGAACTTAAGGTAGTGCTTTATAGCATCCATTTAGGTTACGTCAAACTGGGTAGCTGGCAAAAAACAGTTATCCAGATTTGCGTTTTTAGCGTCCTGGCTCTTACCTTATTAGCAACGGTACAGGGAAAGATATCCCTAGGGCACTTTGTGACGACGCTAACAGTCTCCAGCATGGCGTATTCGGAGTTAGAACCGATTACTAACCTTGCTGAAATCTTTGCGCGTCGCTATGCATCCATGCAGGGATTCCATGAGTTTATGCAGCGCCCTGTCGGCAGAGATGCGACTGGGATTATTCTGCATGCAACAGACACGGCAAAGTCTTATGAATTTACTGGGAAAGTTGAGTTCTCCCATGTGAGTTTCAGCTATGATTCCAGACGGCCAGTTTTGCAGGATATCCAGCTCTCGATCGAACCTTATCAAACCGTAGCACTAGTGGGGCGATCGGGTTCGGGGAAGTCTACACTGGTGAAACTTTTGTTTCGGTACTTTGAACCGCAACAGGGTTGTATCTTAATGGATGGGATAGACATTCGTAAACTGGATGTCACGGGATACCGGAAGCGATTAGCGATCGTCCATCAAGAAGTTGATGTCTTTAACGGTACGCTGCTAGACAACCTCACCTATGGCAATCCCAAGGTTAGTTTTGCAAAAGTGGAAGAGGCTTGTCGTATCGCAAAGGTAGATGAGGTGATTGCTCAACTGCCCCAAGGTTACTATACTGTTGTCGGCGAACGAGGCGTGCGACTATCGGGCGGACAGCGGCAACGCTTGGGAATTGCGCGAGCGCTATTAGTGGAGCCAGATGTCCTTGTCTTTGATGAGGCAACGTCTAGCCTAGACTACGAGTCCGAACGTGCGATTCAGTTGGCAATGAGGACGATTCAAGGTACCCGTACCACAATTGTGATTGCACACCGACTGAGTACAGTTCGGGACGCAGATAAGATTGTCGTTCTTGACCAAGGGCGAATAGTTGAAGTGGGTAGCCATGACGAACTACTGCGCCGTGAGGGAATTTATCGGCGTCTGCACTCGCTGCAAGAAACGGGTGAGCTAATTTAAAGGGGCAAACGCTTATCAATGGCTACCTATTGCCGATAAAGCCAAGAAGGGTCACGGTAAGTATGTTGACCATGACCCTCCTTTTTTCACAACTTGTATGAAGTTCACGCACATAGAACGGGTATAACAGTTCTCAGCGAAAGAACGGTGTGAGAAATGCATCCCAAAATCAATCCCAGATCATTAGCAATTAGAGACGAAGTGATGGATGCGATCGTCCCATAGGGCATTACCCGATGCACAATCCCTCAAGCTGCGTTCATCGCTGCATTAATCGCGGCTTGTTGCTGTTCGTGTTCGACAACAAACACATTGGCATAGAGGTTAGCAATAATTTGTTTCCCCTCTAGCGTCAGCTCTAAGTAGTGCAATGCATCCTGGATGTATGGATACACTCCATTCCAGTAAAACTTGGAATAGTTATTGCGTAAGTCTCCCGGATGGCGATAGCCCAGAGAACCATTGACGCCGGTTTCTTCAAATTCATAAAACAAGGCGCTAATCTTCTTCAAGTATCGCGGGTCGGAAAGCTGACCGATGAGATCGGCCGCTCTGACCAAACCCGGACAGTTAATTTTGTCTTGATGGTCTTCATCCTTGGGTACTGGAAAACGAGTCAGCTCGATATTGCGCTTAATCAATTCGGCATCAATCAGGATATGACCGCCGAAGCGCTCCTCAATGAACTGTTTGCCTCGGTCTACATGGTAAGGAGTCAGGGCAGCGTCACTAGCACCCGGCGCTAGACTGACCATCTTTCCATCTTGACCAGTAGCATATAGACCGCGATCTGGTCGATCTTGTCGGCAGACACCTTTGACATAGCCAATGTCATGGCAGAGCAAAGAGATAATAAAGTGCATCCAGTCTTCACAGGAAATGCCGCCTTCACGGATGTGCTTGCCGCGCAGAATTTCCTGCCCAACTAAGGTCACTAAAATCGTGTGTTCGACATTGTGGTAGAGCGCATCGCTGTTAGCGATGTTTTCTAAGGCCATATTCCCCGCCCAGGCAATAATATCGGCGAAGTTGGAATTCCAACCTCCGTAGGTGCGGTGGTATCCTTCTCGAATCTGGTGAACGAAGTGTTCTATAAGTAGTTGTGTAGCGTCAAACATGGAATAGTCTCTCAACAGGAATCTTGATTAAATCCGGGGTGATGAGACAGCAACTGACTACATCGTAAAAATCTTAAGTTACTGCTAAAAAGGTCCTACTGGGATGAGGGCTGTATGCCCCTACTATAAGACTTGGAGAGAGTACTGGTGCAGCAGGGTTGAAATAACCAACCAGTCAAAGACCAAGTAACGAAAAAGTTACAAAGGCTAACGCGATCGCGTCCAAGTGGCTCGATGATTTTCGCTGCTGCGGTCTTGGATGGAAGAGTTGGAAGCTGCATGGCAATGAGAACTCAACTCGATAGTTCTACTCTAAAGAAAAATACTTGGGTAGCTTGTGATGAAGTATTTTCGCTACTAGTGATAGTTTGAGATTAGCGGTGTGAGGCGGGTCACAAGCTTAGCTTGACCTGGCTAACCTCTATACTATCGGCACTATCGGCGATGAGACAGCTTCCATCTTAAATTTTTTGGCAAGGCAAGGAAAATAATGCGGACTAAGAGGCAAATTTGCCGCTCGTTCGCCTCTTATCATTCTGGAGAGAGCGATCGCATTTTTTCCTGTATATCTCGATACAAAAGCGATCGCGATTGGTCTATGAATGCTGACATTCAGCTCAACAGTGCCACCACTACATCCGTTCCAACACGGGAATGCCCAATAAGGACAGTCCCAGCTTGAGAGTTTGAGCTGTTAGATGGCACAAAACTAATCGCGATATCCGCAGCTCTGCTTCAGCTTGTAACACAGGACACTGCTCATAAAACTGGTTGAACTTCTGGCTAAGTTCATACAAATACTGACAAAGACGATTCGGCAGCAAATCTTGTTCGACCTCGCGTAGAACCTCACTCAGCTGTAAGATATGCTTGCTTAATACTAATTCTGTATCTTCTTGCAACAGAATTTTGGCATCTGCTCCTAGCTGCTCAAAATTAATTCCACCTTTGCGGCTAATACCTTGAATGCGGACATAGGCATAAAGCATGTAAGGAGCAGTGTTGCCTTGAAGAGATAGCATTTTATCAAAGCTGAAAACATAGTTGCTGGTACGGTTTTGACTCAAGTCGGCATATTTAACCGCACTGATACCTACTACCTGGGCAACGTGAGCTTTGAACTGTTCTGTTTCCTCGCGTCCTTCTTCCTGGAGTCGGGTTTCTAAATCGGTACGCGCACGCGCGATCGCTTCATCCAATAAATCTCTTAACCGTACTGTCTCTCCAGAACGGGTTTTCAGCTTCTTTCCATCTTCTCCCTGCACCAGTCCAAAGGGAACATGCACGATCTCGACATTTTCCGGAAGCCAACCTGCCCGTCGCGCTACCTGGAACACCTGAGCAAAGTGATTTGCCTGCCCAGCATCTGTAACATAAATAATCCGTTCTGCTCCATCTTGCCCAATCCGGTAGCGTAGCGCTGCTAAGTCTGTTGTGGCGTAGTTATAACCTCCATCAGACTTTTGTACGATCAACGGTAGAGGCCTACCTTCTTTGTTCGTAAATCCCTCTAGAAAAACACATTGAGCGCCGTCGCTTTCCTCCAGTAAGCCTAACTGGTTCAGGTCATCTACAACAGCTGACAGTAGTGGATTGTAGAACGATTCTCCCCGTTCTACGAGTTGGATATCCAGCATGTCATAAATTGCCTGGAACTCCCGCCGGGATTGTTCGCATAGCAACTGCCACGCCCGACGACTATCTTCAGCACCAGCTTGCAGTTTCACGACTTCCTGTCTAGATTCCTCGCGGAATTCTTCATCGGTGTCAAACCGTTGTTTGGCCTGCCGATAAAACGCAACTAAATCTCCCAAATCAAGAACATCAGCAGTCGTTAGGGCAGCTGGGTAAGCTTCCCGTAAGTAAGTGATCAACATTCCAAACTGAGTTCCCCAATCGCCCACATGGTTGAGCCTTAGAACATCGTGACCGCGAAATTCTAAAATGCGGGCAATACAGTCTCCAATAATCGTGGATCGCAGATGACCCACATGCATTTCTTTGGCAATATTAGGACTAGAGAAATCTACAATCACTCGTTGAGCGTGTTTGGCTGTCTCCACCCCCAAGCGCGGATCTACCTGAATCGCATTTAACTGTTCTTCTAAATAGGCAGGTTTCAGGGTGAGATTGATAAAACCTGGACCAGCGATTGTGGGAGTCTGGGAGATATCATCAACGTCAAGATGCTTCAGTATCGCTTCTGCGATCGATCGGGGTGGTTGTCCTAGTTGCTTGCTCAAAGACAATGCAATATTGGATTGGTAATCACCAAACCTGGGGTTGCTGGCAGGTACCACCATTGGGTCTATCCCTGCCACATCTGAACCAAAGGCTGCTGTTAAAGCTTGAGTAAATTTAATTTTTAGCTGTTCAAGTAGGGAGTTCATAGCGCGCGGTAAAAAGCTCTCAATCAGCGTTGGCTGCCATTGCCGTTGAGCATAAGGTTTACTCTTAACATAACTTGAGCGCTGCGTCAGTCAGCTTTGGTTCTACAGCGTCTCTCTCTCAGAGCTGTCTGGAGAACTCTCTGACGTTGTGTTGTCTTGAGTTCGTTGGTAACTTATCAATTTTGTTTGCCAAGGAGCGGGACGAACTTTAAGTATTAGTCTGCTTGCTTTCTAGAGTCATACTTAAATCCAACCAGCTTGAACGAGTAATCGGGGCACTGGTAGAGATAAAATCAACTCCTGTCTCGGCGACAGCACGGATTGTTTCAAGCGTAATGTTGCCGGACGCTTCGATTTTGACTGGGTGACGATAAGAGCGAATGAGTTGGACAGCTTGGTGCATGAGGTCGAGTGACATATTGTCTAGCATGATGATGTCAGCACCATGTTCTAGAGCAACGTTTACCTCAGCTAACGTGCTTGTTTCCACTTCAATCGTGAGGGGATAAGGAATCTTGTCTCGAATTCGAGCGATCGCTTCAGCAATCCCACCAGCCGCAGCGATGTGATTATCCTTAATCATCACTGCATCATCTAGCCCCATTCGATGATTGATGGCTCCTCCCACCTGGGAAGCATACTTTTCTAGCAGTCTTAAGCCAGGAGTTGTTTTCCGGGTATCTACCAATCGTGCTGGTAAGTCGGCAATTTTCTCGGCATACTGGTGTGTGAGTGTGGCAATTCCGCTAAGACGCATTGCGAGATTTAAGGCGACCCGCTCACCCATCAGTAAGCTATCCAGATAACCCTGAATAGTAGCCACTAACTGTCCTGGCTCACAAGCTTGACCTTCCTCCACAACCTGGGTAAATCTGACGCGTGAAGCAGGGCTATCCGTGTGAGCGAAATTGCTCAACAATTGGAAGACGCGTGCGGCAATCGGTAATCC
Source organism: Allocoleopsis sp. (assembly GCA_036703375.1). Taxonomy (GTDB): domain Bacteria; phylum Cyanobacteriota; class Cyanobacteriia; order Cyanobacteriales; family Coleofasciculaceae; genus DATNPC01. The sequence continues at coordinate 395 of DATNPC010000169.1, read as the reverse complement.
AGCAACCATTCCCGCTTGCTTGGCGGTCCATTTTGCTTGTCCAAGTCCGCTGTGTCCTATCAACAAGCTCTGGGTTGTGCGATCGCCTCGACCAATATCTTCTAGCAACCAACTCTGTAAGAGCGGGTCTAGTACTACGAAAGACGGTAAAACTGCGATCGGACTCACAGCAGTAGTTCTCCTAAAGGTTCTTTTGCAGCATTCATTTAGATAACTTAGCTTAGGTAGGATTCAGACAGGGCATTTTCAGCCCACGAAAAAATTTTCCCGTTCTAGAGTTGACAAACCCTGAGGAAGTGAGTACATTGGTAAATGCGCTTGAAACGGCAGCGAACGCCGCCAAGCGGTCTGAACCTAGAAAAAACAATAGTTTGAAAGCTATTTGACAACTAACC
>DATNPC010000168.1:0-9857 GCA_036703375.1 Allocoleopsis sp. | reverse complement strand
CTACGACTGCCTTACCATCGGTTTGGTTGCGTACCATGCCACTCATCACAACAATCGCTCCGTTAGCGGCATCGTCGGCCAGTGCGTAAATTTCCGTCAGCGATAACGGCGCAAACGCGATCGCAAAACTATCAGCCTCGTGTTGTTGAGTCGAAGAACGACGAGATAAGGTGAGTTCAGACTTCATCACAATTTTAATATTTCTTACTAAAAGGTCTAAATTTTAAATCTATCGTGTTGACTCTTGCGCCACTAGTACCGACCGCCTGAAAGCTGTAATACACTTGCTAGTATTAAGCTATAACTCGTTATCTATCAGAATAACAATAGCATTTCTTAATGGTTTTTTTATGGCAAATGTTTCAAGAGAAGGAAAGCTTAACGGCTTACCAATCGAATAGAAAAGCTGAAGGCTATTAGTCCATCTAATAGTCTTAACACTGCTCTTGAAACAGCATTTGACAATTTCACTTGTCTCTCGCCACACCTTGAGAACCACCCATTACTCTCTAGGAAAACTTGCAACGTTTACTTGGTTGCTTTCACTGGCTGAGAGGGAATTCTAAGTATTGAGTGCACCCAGTAGACCACTGACAATATGCCTATCCGAACCAGCGAGCAGATTCAGGCAGAGATCGAGGAGCGATTTGGTTTTATTCCTCCCTTCTTTGAGCCAGCACGAGACAATCCACGGGTACTCGACAATTTGTGGCAACAGACGGTTAGCGCCTATGTTGACAATCCTCTGCCACCGGTTTTTAAAGAAAAACTCTCAGCCTACCTCTCACGCTTCTGTGCTGTTCCCTACTGCATGATCTGTCACAGTTGTTCCCTACGCGGTTTGGGCGTGAAGGCAAAAGAGGTTTTGGAACTGCTGGAATTACCTCTACCCACAGAAGATGATATTCATCAACATCTGAATGTACTCATCACCCAGCCGGATGATTTGGCAGTTTGGCCAGAATCGAACGCCATATTAGAAGAAAGTATCCTCATCTGTGCCATCTTTATCGCGCTAGACCAAACTCAGTCCGAACCGTGCCGGGAAGCGCTGCACCGTCTACTGGGGTCTTCCTACTACCAGTATCTAGTGGCCTTCATCGCGTACATTAAAACCTGTCATGTTTGGATGGAAGCCCATCCAGAAGTAGCCTATCAAGCAGACCAGCGTGTTCTCGACCATTTCGAGGCTTTACTCGCACAAGCACCAGGTTTATCTGAGTTTTGGAGCAACTATCGGGAGCGAGTCCGGCACGAACAACAGTGCTGGGTACAACAGATGGCTGATATTGCTGAACGCAAGCGGCATGAGGAGGTCGTGCGAAAAGTTGTCATCGATCGCTTGCACTTGGCACAGGCAGTCGATTGGGTCGCCGAAGGGATTTTAATTACCGATCCGAACCAGCCGGATAACCCCATCATCTACTCCAATCCAGCCTTCTCCGAACTAAGCGGCTACAGTCCTGATGAGGTCATGGGTCGTAACTGCCGTTGCTTGCAAGGGCCAGATACCGACCCTCAAGCAATTGCTCAAATTCATCAAGCCATTGCCGAGCGGCGAGAGGTGAAAGCGACAGTGCTGAACTACCGCAAAGATGGTCAGCCTTTTTGGAACCAGATCAAAATCTCACCCGTATTCTCCCCAGAGGAGAAATTACTCTACTTTATCGGAATCCAGACCGATGTCTCCGATCGCAAGCACGCTCAAGACGAACGCGATGCCCTACGAATGGCGACCCAGCGATTCTTCAATCTGTCGCTCGATATGCTGTGTATCGCGGGTTTGGACGGCTATTTCAAACGAGTGAACCTAGCCTGGGAAGGTACTCTAGGTTATCAGCATGACGAACTTTTAGCTCAACCCTTCGTCGATTTCGTTCACCCTGAAGACCGAGCGGCAACCTTGGAGGAAGTGAAAAAGCTAGCCAAGGGTACTCCGAGCATCTATTTTGAAAATCGCTATCGCAGTAAAGATGGATCGTATAAATGGCTAGCGTGGACGGCATTTCCTAACCTTGAGGAAGGTTTAATTTATGCGATCGCGCGCGATATCACCGTCCTCAAGCAAGCCGAGCAAGAGCGCTTACACCTTTTGCAGCGAGAGCAAGCGGCACGACGCCGAATTACGAGTATTCTAGAGAGTATTACAGATGCATTCTTTGCTTTGGATCGGGAGTGGAGATTCACCTATCTCAACCAACAAGCCGAGGCGTTGTTGCAAAGACAACGAGCAGAACTCCTAGGTAAATGCATATGGGATGAGTTTTTAGACGCTGTGGGTTCTACGTTCTACGAGAAATATCACCAAGCCGTCGCCCAACAGGTCAGCGTCGAGTTTGAAGCATTCTATCCTCCACTGGCGACTTGGTTTTCCGTTCATGCTTACCCATCCGAGGAGGGCTTATCTGTCTACTTTGAGGACATCAACGAGCGGAAACAGGCCGCCGAAAAACTGCTCAACACAAGTGTATTACAACGGGCTATTCTCGATAGCGCTAACTATACGATCATTTCTACGACTGCTACGGGCACGATTTGGACATTCAATGCCACAGCTGAACGTCTATTGGGTTACACGGCCGAAGAAGTCGTTGGGAAAGTCACGCCCGTTATCATCCACGATCGCGAGGAGGTCGAGCAACGTGCTGAAGAATTAACCGAGGAACTGGGAGTTGCGATCGCTCCCGGTTTTGAGGTATTTGTCGCCAAAGCACGGTTGGGAGAAACGGATGAGCGGGAATGGACGTATATCCGTAAAGATGGTTCGCGCTTCTCGGTTTTACTATCAGTTACAGCACTGCGCGACCTCGACGGCAAGATCATTGGCTTTCTCGGCATTGGCAGCGACATCACGCAGCAGAAGCAGGCCGCAGCAGAATTACAGCGTCAGCATCGGCGATCGCAACTGTTTGCGGAAATCGCGCTCAAAATTCGTCAATCCCTGCAACTCGACGAGATTTTGCAAACGACGGTGACGGAAGTGCAGAACATTCTCGATTGCGATCGCGTCCTACTCTATCGCGTTTTACCCAATGGCACAGGTCGCACAGTGACGGAATCCGTGCGACCGCAATGGCCGGCAATTCTCGGTATGGACTTTCCCGAAGAAACCTTTCCGTTAGAATACCAGGAGCTTTATCGGCAGGGGCGAGTGCGAGCGCTCGCAGACGTGGAACAAGCCTATGGTGAGGTCGCTCCCTGCATGCTCGACTTTCTCAAGCCTTGGCAAGTTAAGGCGAAGTTGGTGGTGCCCGTCTTACAAAATCAGCAACTGTGGGGCTTGTTGATTGCCCATCACTGTACGAGTACTCGCCAGTGGAGTGACTTTGAAACCGAACTGTTGGAACAGCTATCCGATCAACTCGGGATTGCCCTAGCTCAAGCGCAGCTATTGGAGCGAGAAACTCGCTATTCTCAGGGATTGGCTCGTTCTAATGCGGAGTTGCAAGAGTTTGCCTATGTTGCGTCCCACGATCTGCAAGAACCGTTGCGTAAGATTCAAGCGTTTGGCGATCGCTTGAATACGAAATACGGAGACGTATTGACAGAACAAGGGCGCGACTATTTAGAACGGATGCAGAATGCCGCAGGTCGCATGCAGACTTTGATCAACGACTTGCTGACTCTGTCTCGCGTGACGACTAGAGCGCAACCGTTTGTGCCAATCCCACTCGCTCGCGTTGTGCAAGAGGTTCTCTCCGATTTAGAAGTTCGCATCCAACAGACTGGCGCACGGATAGAAGTCGGTGAACTGCCCATCATTGAAGCCGATCCCTTGCAAATGCGTCAATTACTCCAAAACCTAATCGGGAACGCGCTGAAATTTCACCGAGCAGAGGAACCACCCGTTATCAAAATTTACAGCCACTTGCTGGAGGACTGCCAAACGCGATCGAAGGGGGTAATTCCCCGATGGCATTGTCAACTCTGCGTTGAGGACAATGGAATTGGGTTTGATGAAAAGTACACCAGCCGTATCTTCAATGCCTTTCAGCGATTACACGGTCGCAGCGAATACGAAGGAACGGGTATGGGCTTGGCAATCTGCCGTAAGATTGTCGAACGCCACAATGGCAGCATCACGGCCAATAGTGCGCCACAGCAAGGAGCAACCTTTATTGTCATGCTGCCCATGCAACAACCTCAAGGAGACCTTGCCGAGTGAAAGGACGCCGACACCCTGTGACAATTTTGATGGCGGATGACGATCCAGACGACTGCATGCTAGCCAGAGAAGCGCTAGCCGAAAGCCGCTTGGCAAATGAACTGTACTTCGTTAAAGATGGCGAGGAACTTCTCGATTATCTCTACCATCGTGGCAAATATGCGGAGCCAGAGAGTTCGCCGCGCCCCGGCTTAATCTTGCTCGATCTAAACATGCCGAAAAAAGATGGTCGCGAGGTGCTCAAGGAGATCAAAGCCGATCCTCACTTGCGACAAATTCCAGTTTTAGTGCTGACAACGTCTCAAGCGGAGGAAGATATCCACCACAGCTATGACTTGGGGGCAAACTCGTTTATTACTAAGCCTGTCACCTTTAGCTCCTTGATTGAGGTGATGCGGACGTTGGGAAAATACTGGTTTGAAATTGTCGAACTGCCACCCGAAGAGGTTGGCGATTAAAAAAAGGCGGTGATGGTCATGGATAACCGCTCGGTCAGAGTCTTACTGGTTGATGATGATGAGGATGACTATATCCTGACCCGAGATTTACTCGACCAAAGCAGAGAAACTCGATTTGAGTTGGACTGGATATTTCAGTACAACGCGGCCTTAGAGGTGATGGGTCAAAATCGTCATGATGTTTATTTGCTCGACTACCGTTTAGGGGAACGCAACGGACTGGAGCTTTTGGAACAAGCGATCGCAAACGGTTGTAGAGCACCGATGATTTTACTCACGGGACGAGGCGATAGAGCGATCGATCTCGAAGCGATGAAAGCCGGTGCTGCCGATTATCTGGATAAGAGTCAACTGAGGGCTCCACTGTTGGAGCGATCGATGCGTTATGCTTTAGAGCGCCATCGAGCCGAGCAGAAACTCCGCGAACAAGCCGCTCTCCTTAATGTCGCTACCGATGCGATTTTGGTGCAGAATCTAGACGGTCAACTTTTATTTTGGAATCAAGCCGCTCAACAGATTTATGGCTGGCAGGCAGAAGAAGTCTTGGGTCAAAATAGCAATACGCTGTTGTATCCAGCAGACAGTTTGCCTCGCCTCCACGACGTTGAACTCGCCGTTGCTCTCAAGGGAACCTGGGATGGAGAGTTGCACCAGATTGGGAAGGACGGGAAAAAAATTATCGTCGAAAGTCGCTGGACATTGGTACAGCAGGATAAAGAAAAGCCCAAGTCAATCTTAATCGTCAATACCGATATTACTGAGAAAAAACGACTTGCAGCTCAGTTTCTTCGCGCTCAACGCATGGAAAGTATTGGCACTCTTGCCGGTGGCATTGCTCATGACCTCAACAACGTACTGACCCCCATCTTGATGACGGTTCAACTGTTAGCTTTCAAGCTCAATGATGAGCAGGGTAGGCAGTGGCTGAAAATCTTAGAAACTAATGCCAAGCGAGGTGCGGATTTAGTCAAGCAAGTGGTTTCATTTGCCCGAGGCATTGAAGGCGAACGCACGCTTGTGCAAGTTAGACATCTGATCGGAGAAATCAAGCAAATTGCCCGAGAAACATTTATTAAAGATATTAACGTTTACACGGATGTTCCAGAAGATTTGTGGACAGTTTCTGGAGATGCGACTCAACTGCATCAAGTCCTGATGAATCTTTGCATCAATGCTCGCGATGCAATGCCGAATGGAGGTATTTTGAACATCTCGGCGAAGAATCTGTTCATCGATGAAACCTCTGCTCGGATGAATGTCGATGCCAAAGTTGGACCTTATATCGTAATTACAGTTTCTGATACAGGAACTGGTATTCCCCCCGAAATCTTAGAGCGAATTTTTGAGCCATTTTTCACGACTAAAGAATTGGGGAAGGGAACAGGGTTAGGACTCTCTACAGTGCTGGGCATTCTTAAAAGTCATGGTGGGTTTGTGAATGTCTATAGCGAGCCAGGACAGGGGACTGCATTTAAGGTCTATTTACCAGCCTTAGAAGAGATACAGACACCTGTAGTGACAGATATTAAATTGCCGCGCGGACATGGAGAGGTGATTCTGCTCGTTGATGATGAAATGGCAATTCGGAAGATTGCCCAAACGTCCCTAGAAACCTATGACTACAAAGTTCTAACAGCGAGTGATGGATTAGAAGCGATCGCATTATATGCACAGCACAAACAGCAGATTCGTGCGGTATTAATTGACATGATGATGCCAACGATGGATGGTCTAAGCACGATCCAGATGTTACACAAAATGAATCCCCAGCTCAAAATTATTGCTATTAGCGGGCTAGCCCTGAGCGATAAGGTGAACGTCGCCATGGGAACTGGCGTACAAGCCTTTTTGTCTAAGCCCTTTACGGCTGAGGAATTATTAAAAACATTGAGCGGAGTGTTGAGCAGCCGCTCTTAAAATAAACCACCCATTCCCAAAAAATCCCTGGTGTGTTAATTTATGGCGCACAATGTAAGCTCAAGGTTTTTTCGATTCACTCAGGAGGTTGGCAATTCTATCTTTTTGACGCTGGCGCTCTCGTTCTTGCATGCGATACTTCCAATCTCGAATTGCGATCGCAACTTTAGACGCAGGAGAATGACGTTGCTGGGCTATGCTATCCGGTTCGATGGGCGCTTGAGGCTCTGGTTGGTTGCGGAAAAGTAAACACCCGGACAAACTATTATCAGCAGATTCTTGAGCCAACGCCCGTAGGATTGCTGTAGCGGATTGGTAACGGTCTTGTAAAGAAATTTTGAGCATCTTGCCCAAAATCTTCGCGAACGGTTGGCTCACCTGTACGGAATTTTGCCACAACAATTCACCCGTGTGGCGATCGCTATCAAAATCGAGCGGAGCCTTTCCCGTCAGTAGATATAAACAAGTGACACCCAAAGAAAAAATATCGCTAGCAAATACAGGCCGCAAAGAAAATTGCTCGGGCGGGGCAAAGCCGACAGTCCCGATAAAATGGGTGGTTGGTGCTTTGGCTGTGGTATCTCCCACCTGAGCAATGAGCTCTTTAACCGCACCAAAGTCAATCAGGACTAACCGGCCATCATCTTGGCAGCGAATAATATTTTGCGGTTTGATGTCCCGATGAATCACCTGCTGGCTGTGGATGTACTGCAATAGCGGTAGCATTTCCCGCAAGAAGCGTTTGACTGAGGCTTCCGACATACACCCATAGCGCCGTATCCAACGAGCCAATGTTGCACCACGGATGTATTCCTGTACTAGGTAAAATTCTCCCTCCTCGACGAAATAATCGAGCAGCATGGGAATTTGAGAGTGGCTACCCAGCTTAGCTAGGGTTTTTGCTTCTCGTTCAAAACGCCTGCGAGCATTTTCCAACGATGGCAGTTCGCTGACTTTGGGACACAGTTGCTTGATCACGCACATCGGCGAACCGGGCAAGGTAACATCTCTTGCCAGAAACGTGACCCCGAAACCGCCTCGACCAATCATCCGTGCCACTTCATAACGATTGCGAAACAGTTTGTCTTGCCCACATAACTGACCTAATTGAGTTTGTTGCAAGACATCAGAGTGAAAGGATGATAAATTTCCGGGTTGAAAATTCATGAATCTTCAAGGTCAGGATGAGACGGGATCTCCGGTATGCTTTTAGTCTAGGCACAAACCTTGCCTTTCGTCCAAGCTCTTAGGTCACAATCAACATCAACAAGAGCTAAATCAATCCATTAGGCACAAGAGTCGATCTAACTTATGCATCCTACACTCCAGAAAGCATTTGACAAAGGCCCCATCCTGAAAGTGATTAGCGGCTTGAATAACTTTGACGCCAAAAGCGTTGCCGCAACAGTCAAGGCAGCCGAACTCGGTGGTGCCACCTTCGTGGATATTGCCGCTGACCCAGATTTAGTGCGGATGGTGCGCGACTTGACGAATCTGCCGATTTGTGTATCTGCTGTAGAACCTCACAAGTTTGTGACGGCCGTCGCAGCCGGTGCCGATTTGATTGAAATCGGCAACTTCGATAGTTTTTACGCTCAGGGCCGCCGGTTTGAGGCCGAAGAAGTGTTAGCGTTGACGCAAGAAACGCGATCGCTGCTGCCAGAAATTACCCTGTCTGTCACTGTCCCCCACATCCTCACGCTCGATCGGCAAGTGCAATTAGCAGAAGACTTGGTTCAAGCGGGTGCCGACATCATCCAAACCGAAGGGGGCACCAGTAGCACCCCTCGTTCGGCAGGTACGCTGGGCTTAGTGGAAAAAGCCGCCCCAACCCTAGCGGCAGCTTACGAGATTTCTCGTGCCGTATCCGTACCCGTGCTGTGTGCATCCGGGTTATCGAGCGTCACAGTACCCATGGCAATTGCGGCTGGTGCAGCCGGTGTGGGTGTCGGTTCTGCAATCAACCAATTGGACAACGAAGTCGCCATGGTGGCTGCTGTCCGCAGCTTGGTTGAAGCCTTGGCAACGGTCAGCACTCTGCGCGTTCGCGTCTAACGGTTGCGTTATTGGTGATTTGTTGTTGGTTGTTCGTTAACAGTGTTCAGTGACCAGTGACCAGTGAACAGTTGGTCCGGAGCTTATCGCTGACGGAAATAAAAATCCCCCACCTAAGAAAGCTGACTTTTTTGGGGTGGGGTAAAAATCCCCATCTGAAGAGTGCAGAGGGCACGCCCTTAGCGCACCAATCCTGGTCACTGCTGACTCTTTACTGCTCACTGTTAATGAGCCAATAACGAACAACCAACAACAAAACACTAACGACTCAGGCAATCCTTCAATCCATAAACGACCTGTTGCTGTTCCTCGAAGGAAAGCTCTGGGAACATGGGCAAAGACAACACCTCGTTGCAGGCTTGCTCGCTGACTGGCAACTGACCGGGCTGGTAGCCTAAATCCTGGTAGACTGGCTGCAAATGCAAGGGGAGTGGATAGTAAACCATGGAAATGATACCCAACGATCGGAGTTGATTGCGTACCTCATCCCGATCGCGCTTTCTGCTGCTATCTTGGGTCAAGCGAATGGTGTACTGATTCCAGACCGCTCGTCCTCCAGCAATTTCTTGAGGAAGGACGATTCCTGGCACGGGTTCTAGTAGCTCGTGATAAGTCGTCGCAACCGCTCGACGTGCCTCATTCCACCGATCCAGGTACCCTAGTTTTATTTGCAGGATAGCGGCTTGTATGGCGTCTAAGCGGCTGTTCACGCCAATCGCTTCGTGATGATAGCGGTTACGACTCGTGCCGTGGTCTCGCAGCATACGAATTGCAGCAGCCAGTGTTGGGTCGTTGGTCGTGACAGCGCCGCCATCCCCGCAAGCACCAAGGTTTTTGGTGGGATAGAAACTAAAACAGCCAATATGCCCGATACTTCCTACTTTTTGTCCCGCCCATTCGGCACCCGTCGCTTGAGCGCAGTCTTCAATCACGGCAAGGCCATGAGCTTGCGCTAGCTCCATCACAGCGCTCATATTCACCGGCTGCCCGAACAGGTGAACTGGCATAATGGCTTTTGTTTTGTCCGTAATCGCGGCGGCAATGCGATCGACATCTAGATTGAACGTCTGAGCGTCGATGTCAACAAAAACAGGCTTTGCACCCACGGCTGTAATCACTTCAGCCGTAGCAAAAAAGGTAAAGGGCGTGGTAATCACTTCATCTCCAGGCCCAATCTGTAACGCTCGCAGGGCTAAATAAAGAGCATCAGTACCGGAGTTACAAGCCACACATTCAAGAGTACCCGTGTAAGCTGCGAATTG
>DATNPC010000167.1:0-4574 GCA_036703375.1 Allocoleopsis sp. | reverse complement strand
TTCTGCCATCTGCCCCATACCTCATTTTCTAGATAGGTCTACTGAGCGGGTTGCCGAATAGGAACGGAAATTAAGAACACGGTGCCGAGATCGGGCGCTGAAATACACTCCAATTGTCCTGCATGTTTTTCTACGGCAATGTTATAGCTAATAGACATGCCTAAACCCGTGCCGGAACCAACTGGTTTCGTCGTATAAAACGGATCGAAAATTCTTCGCTGTACGTCCTGGGTCATTCCTTTACCGTTGTCCCCAATTAGTACGATCGCTTGATTGGATTTGGCGAAAACCTCCGTACAAATCCAAATCACACCGGGATGGTGCTTGAGTTCGGACGGTGCAAGTTGTTCGTACTCCTCTTCAATGGCATCGATCGCATTACTCAGAACATTCATAAATACCTGGTTGAGTTGTCCGGGGTAACACTGAACTAAGGGGAGTTTGCCATAATCTTTAATCACTTGAATATCTGGAAGCTCTGGATGTTTCGATCGCAGACGGTGATCGAGAATCAGTAGGGTATTATCTAGACCTTCGTGGATGTCTACCCATTTCATCTCGGCTTCATCGTGACGGGAAAAGTTCCGCAAGCTGAGAACGATCTGAGAAATACGATTCGTTCCCAGTTCGATCGACTGGAGAATTTTGGGTAAGTCTTGTTGGATGAAATCGAGATCGACTGCCTCAATTTCTGCTTGAATTTCTGGGACTGGCTGAGGATAGTAGTCCTGGTAGAGGTGAACTAAGTTGAGCAAGTCTTGGGCATATTCCTCGATCGGGGTAAGATTGCCGTAGATGAAGCTCACTGGGTTGTTAATCTCATGGGCAACACCCGCGATGAGTTGCCCTAAGGAAGACATTTTTTCGCTTTGCACGAGTTGGGCTTGAGCCTGTTTGAGTTCGTGTAACGTTCGTGATAGCTGGGTGGCTTGCTGTTGGGCGGTGGCAGTGGCTAGACGACTTTGATGCAATAGTTGAGCTTGGTCAATCGCGATGGCGAGTTGGTCGGCAACCGCTTGGAGCAGCTCTACTTCCTCCTCGCGCCAAGGTCGAGGTCCACTGGAGTGACCGCAGCTGACTACACCGATTTGACCGGATGTGGTATGGATGGGTAATGCCAACAAGGCTGTGTAGCCAAGGCTAAAGAAGAACTTGCGCTCGACTGGATCGGTTAACGTTCTCGCACTGTCTACACGGGTAATTTGCTTGTTAAACACCCTGGTTGTCAACGGGCCAAAGGTGGTTACCGGAACGCAGTAATTAATTAGACTGGGAAAGTTGACCGTTTTAGCTTCGGTGACGACTTCCCAAACGGGTGCAGTTGGGTCGGGGCGATACCACAGAAAAAAACAGCGATCGATCTGCAACAGCTGGTGAATTTCCTGGACGGCCGTCTCCAAAATTGTATTGAGGTCGAGAGAGCGACGAATTTGGCTGGCAAGTCGGTTTAGCAGTGCCTCCCGTTGGGCGAGTTCTCGAAATCTTGCTTCCGATTGCCGGAGTTCTTCCTCTGTTCGCTGACGTTCGGCAATTTCGTTTTCCAGCTGGCTAGCTTGCTCGGTTGCAGCTACCATCGCAATGCGACTTTGCTCGTAGAGTTGAGCTTGTTGAATCGCGATCGCAAGTTGGTCGGCAACAGCTAAACTGAGTTCTACCTCAGAGGATTGCCACAGGTACGGTCGATTTTGGACTAACAAGCTGAGGCTACCCCAAACGCGATCGCCAAAGTGCAACGGTACGAGCAACCAAGCGCCGGGAAATGTCCGAGCAAACTCTCGATTGATTTCATCCTCGCAAGTGCTGGCATCATCGATTAAGATGACTTCTTTTCGCTTGAGTCGGGCAGCAAGCGGATTTCCTTCATCAGGAATTTTTAAACCCAGCGCTACAGGTAAATCTGGAGTGGCGCGATAATCTGCTACGTTCAGCCAAATCTGCTGCTCGGGTAAGTATTGCACGATTACCGCGCGATCGACGGGTAAGAGTTTCCCAATCTCCTCAACTGCTGTAGAAAAAATAGTGTCTAAATCTAAAGAGTTGCGAATCGAGTGAATAACTTGATTGATAGCATGCTCTCGTAAAGCCCATTGTCGTAGGGACTCTTCTGCCTGCTTGCGCTCGGTTATGTCGCGAGTTACGCTTAACACCGACTGAATTGTCCCATCAGGTGCCAATTCAGGAACCAAACGCGCATGATAAGACTTGATACCACTCGGTGTAGAGAAATCAAATTCAATCCGACGTTCCAGTCCACTTGTCAACACGTCCAAGAGCGCCCGATCCCATTGGTCAACTAGCTCCGGCGGCATGCCCAGCTCTTGATTGGTTTTGCCGATGTATGTTTGCTTCGGTATGCCCGTGCTGCGTTCTACGGCTGGATTGACATAGACGTGGCGCAACTGGGGGTCGAACCGTACAATCAGGTCGGGTGAATTTTCAACTACCGCTCTCAGTTGTTGTTCGCGCAGGTATAGCAGTTCTTCGGATTGTTTACGCTCCGTGATGTCAGTAGAGATCGCAATCGCGGCCACAACCTGCCCCTCGTGTTGAATTGCTCCTACCCGACTGGCGTACCAAGCTGTCGTGCCATCCGCTCCAGCCCCAGCCGTTTCATAATAGGCGGGTTCCCTGCATTGAAACACCCGTTCTAAGGCTTGCCTCATCCTATCCTGATAGTCGAGTGGGATGTAGTCGTAGACGCTGGTTCCAATGGTTTGCTCTACCGTAAAGCCTGGTACCGTGCGATTAATAAACAGGATTTTACCAGCGCGATCGCACGTAAAAATCAGGTCGGGAGCATTTTCTACTAAGGAGCGCCACCGTTCTTCTGACTCCCGCAGCGCCTTTTCAACCCGTTTGCGCTCGGCGATTTCTTGCTGTAACTGTTCTAAAGCGAATGTGAGTTCGGCGGTACGCTCTGTAACTAATTCTTCTAGATGTTCTCGATACTGCTGTAACTCCTCCTGTGCCTGTTTGCGTTGGGTGATGTCGCACATCGAACCCGCTAAACGATAGGCATTCCCATTGCTATCCCAAACTGCCTGCCCTCGATAGAGCATCCAGCGGTACGTTCCATCCTTGTGTAACAAGCGATGTTCGCTTTGCAATTGAGGAGTTTGCATCGAGCGATGAGCGATAATTGCCGCCTGAAGCGATTCAATGTCGTCAGGATGGACTCGATTCAACCACTCATCGGGATTGTTGCCGATTTCATATTCTTGGTATCCGAGCATCGCTTTCCAGCGAGGGGAATAGTACACCTCTTGAGAATGCAGTTTCCAATCCCATATTCCGTCATTGGTTCCGCGCACTGCGATCGCATAACGTTCTTCACTCTCGCGCAGGGCTTCTATCAGTTGAGCTTGAGCTAGGGCAATGCCCACTTGGTCGGCAAGTTGTTGCAACAGTTCGATTTCAAAGTTCGACCACTGCCGAGGGCTGGAACATTGATGAGCCACCAACAAACCCCAAAGTTCTTCTTTGAGGAGAAGGGGTACGACTAATTTAGCCTTGACCCCAAATTGTTGCAGGAATTCCACCAGGCACGGGGATATATCGGCGTCCTCAACATTCTCAATTGCCCGAGTCCGTCCGCGGGCATAGAGCTGTTTGTACTCTTCGGGCAAGACTTCGGGATCGAACCTCTGTCCGAGAATAGCTGGCCACCCAGGAACAACTGCCTCTGTTACCGCACTTCCCGTACCATCTGACCAAAAGCGATAGATTAAAACGCGATCGGCCTGAAGCAGATGCCGGACTTCCGTAACGGTGGTTTGGAGTATTTCCTCCAACTGCAAAGACTGGCGGATTTTGAGGCTAACTAAGCCCAGCAGTTGTGCTCGTTGTTCCTGCTGGTTGAACTCTTTTGATTTAGGCTTGCACTTAGTGATGTTTATATTTGCATTCACCCCATTCATAAAATCAGCTAGTTTTTGCAAGGGTCTGATACATGGACAACGGGTTTGAGCACCTCCAAAAATTTCCTCGCCAACGAGGTTGAGTCAAGAACATTAACGCAGTGACCAGTGAACAGTGACCAGTGACCAGTTAGACAGTTATCAGTTATCCCGCCTGAAACATACCGCTTGTGGAAGCGGGGGATTTCTACCCGAAGTGTTGATTGCTCGTAATTGGTCACTGGTCACTGTTTGTTAAAATTCATTGAGAGTTCGATCGAAAATTTGTTCTGAAAAATCCTTACTCAAGCTTAATATAAATTACTAACAATAAAAACCAAAACTCTATTTCATGAATAGAGAAAATAAACCTATTTCCTCTATTTTGTCTTTTAGTCTAAATTGTTAAATTGCAAAACTCAGCACCGTATAATTGCTTTTTTATTATGACCTCTGTATCAGTTTTGGCATACCGGCAAAGCCGTGTAAATTATATTTAAGAAGTATTTACATAAACTTAGTGTAACTTTACTTTTCGGTTCTTCAGTACTTAGTATGCCAAACAAATAGTAGAGCCAAGAAAAAAGAGAGAATTATGTGAACAGAATAGTGACGAAAGGCTGATGGGGATTGACAGGCGAGGCATAATTCTTATTGACTGTAAGCAGAAGCCAAAAG
>DATNPC010000166.1:0-18766 GCA_036703375.1 Allocoleopsis sp. | reverse complement strand
AGCATCACAGACCACTCAAGAGCAATTCAGCAATCACTCCGGTAGATTGAGTCAAAAGGTAGCGATCGTTACTGGTGCCTCGCGCGGAATTGGTCGAGCAATAGCTTTGGCGTTGGCGGGTGAAGGCGCGACTGTAGTAGTTAACTACGCCAGTTCCAGTACAGCGGCTGAAGACGTGGTATCAAGCATTACTCAAGCTGGCGGAAATGCGATCGCGCTGCAAGCTGATGTCTCTAAGGGCGAACAAGTAGACGCCCTGATTAATAGCACTCTAGAAAAGTTTGGTCGAATCGACGTGCTAGTCAATAATGCTGGCATTACCCGCGATACATTGCTCCTACGCATGAAACCGGAAGAATGGCAAGCTGTGATTGACCTAAACCTAACGGGCGTTTTCTTGTGTACGCGGGCAGTGAGCAAAACCATGCTCAAGCAACGTTCTGGTCGTATTCTTAACATTTCCTCCGTCGCAGGACAGATGGGAAACCCTGGGCAAGCGAATTATAGTGCCGCTAAGGCTGGTGTCATTGGCTTTACCAAAACAGTAGCAAAGGAGTTGGCGAGCCGTGGCATTACCGTCAATGCCGTAGCACCAGGATTTATCGAGACGGATATGACCAACGATCTCAAAGCCGATGAAATCTTGAAATACATCCCGCTAGGACGTTACGGTCAACCGGAGGAAGTCGCTGGCATGGTTCGCTTTCTCGCTGCCGATCCTGCTGCTGCTTATATCACGGGTCAAGTCTTTAATGTCGATGGTGGTATGGTTATGGCTTAGAGTTCAACAGTGACCAGTGAGGAGTGACTACTCGCTGGTCGCGCTCAGAAGGAGAAAACAATCCACCCTACGATGAGTTTCTCCTCAAAGACTTCTGAATTAATATTAAGGTCATCAAGCTTTATCTTCGAGCGTAGCTTGCCGCTACTGAGAGGAAACCTATGCGGATGACCATAGAAAGGACTGGTGGCTTTGCGGGAATGCGTCTGACAAAAGTTGTTGATACGGCTACCCTGCCTGCTGAAGAAAAAAATCAGCTGCGCCGACTCGTTGATGCAGCTGATTTCTTGCGTTTGCCTACGACCTTAATGTCCACCAGTCCTCAGCCCGATCGCTTTCAGTATCGCTTAACGTTGGAAGAGGACACTCAGCAACACACAGTAGTGGTCAGCGAACAGGCTGTACCGGGAACCTTACGACCCTTGATTGAATGGCTGATGCAAATGGCGCGTCAGGGATAAAACAGCGCACTCATGAAATCACGCCTACAGTTTGCCAAGCCTTACGAACTGCATTTTGCTCGGCACTTCCCTCACCGTAGAGCGTTCCAGCAATTCCAATAGTGATCGTCGCAGCGCGTTTAAAATTCGATCGCTGGCGCAACTGGTCTCTCAAGGCAATGTACCAGATTTTCCCGGCTTTCTCCCAGGCATAGCCTCCAATCTCAGTAGCAGCTAGATAGAACGCGCGATTTGCAATCCCTGAGTTGATATGTACGCCACCGTTATCATCGTTGCCTCGGTAGCGGTTTTGATAAGTGGCAGGCTGAGGGTCTTTACCCAGTACCGGGTCATCATACGCTGTTCCAGGGTCTTTCATCGAGCGGATGCCTACGCCCTTAACATTGGGTGTAAATAACCCCTCACCAATAATCCAGTCCGCCTCTTCAGCGGTTTGATTGAGTACCCGTTGTTTGACCAAAGACCCGAAGACATCGGACATGGACTCATTGAGCGCGCCCGATTCCCCCCAGTACATTAAGTTAGCTTCATACTGGGTTACGCCATGAGTTAATTCATGCCCGATGACATCAATCGCCTTGGTAAAGCGTTGAAAAATCTGTGCATCGCCATCGCCATAGACCATTTGGTCGCCATTCCAGAAGGCGTTGTCATAATTCTGTTCGTAATGCACGGTAGAGTCTAACCGCAGACCGCGATCGTCGATAGAATTACGCTCAAACACCTCATAGTAGAGGTCATAGGTGGCACCAGCACCATCATAGGCTTCGTTAACGGCTGGGTCATCAGTGGGTGGGTCTCCCTCACCTCTTACCAGGGTACCGGGCAGAGTGCTGCCATTCTTCGCATCAAAAATCGTGCGGCGCTTCTCACCTGCGGGTGACGCAAACGAGATATTGCCCACTGTCAAGCGCCGTCCGCGAAACTGTTCTGATAGCGTTAACGTCTGAAACGCCCAAGCCCGCATTTCGGAATTGCCATTGGTCACTATCTCGCGCAGCATATGAGGTGGCACGATACAGTAAATGGGATGCCGGCAATGGCAGCAGTGGCTCAAGCCTGCAAATCTTCTGTTCTTTGTGCTCATTAGGTAACTCCTTGATTGAGCGGCGGCAATCAGCAATCTGGTAACCGCCATTTAAGATCGCTCTTTTAACGCTACCGAATACTGGCAATCTCGTTGCCAAACTTTATAAAAAGTACGTTTTGAGCAAAATTTTGAAAATTTGAGATGCCTAGCTTAATCTCAGAAGGGCGATCGGTTTTCCGCAATTAGCACTCAGACACCTAGAGTGCTAAATTGACTAATGGAGACACGACGAAGCACGAGAAACTGATGGCCAAAATAGTTTCCTTTGATGAAGAATCGAGACGGGCTTTAGAGCGGGGCGTTAACGCTCTTGCCGATGCCGTCCGCATTACCCTAGGGCCCAGAGGCCGTAATGTTCTGTTAGAAAAGCAGTATGGGGCCCCCCAGATTGTGAACGATGGCATCACCGTTGCCAAAGAAATTGAACTCGAAGACCCGTTAGAGAATACTGGCGCTCGCCTGATTCAGGAAGTTGCTTCCAAAACGAAAGAGACGGCTGGCGATGGTACGACCACGGCTACTGTTCTGGCTCAGGCCCTGATTCGTGAAGGTCTCAAAAACGTTGCTGCGGGAGCAAATCCCGTAGCTGTGCGTCGAGGTATAGACAAAACCATTAACTATTTAGTTAAAGAGATTGAAGCAAGCGCGCAGCCGGTTGAAGGCAGTGCAATCGCGCAAGTCGCTACGGTTTCTGCCGGTAACGATGAAGAAGTCGGCGCAATGATTTCTGAGGCGATGGAAAAAGTTACCAAAGATGGCGTAATTACCGTTGAAGAGTCAAAATCTCTGACCACGGAACTCGAAGTCGTCGAAGGGATGCAAATCGATCGCGGTTATATTTCCCCCTACTTCGTCACCGATGGCGAACGCCAGCTGGTAGACTTTGACAATCCCCGCATCCTGATTACTGACAAAAAGATTAGCAGTATTCAGGATTTAGTGCCGGTGTTGGAGAAGATTGCGCGTGCTGGCAGCCCCTTACTAATTATTGCTGAAGATGTGGAAGGGGAAGCGCTGGCAACGCTGGTCGTGAATAAAGCACGGGGTGTTTTGAATGCCGCTGCGATCAAAGCTCCTGGATTTGGCGATCGCCGCAAGGCAATGCTGCAAGATATTGCAACGCTCACGGGCGGTCAACTGATTTCTGAAGAAATCGGCTTAAGCCTCGATACCGTGTCTCTGGAGATGCTAGGCGTTGCCCGGAAAGTCACGATCGAGAAAGACAACACGACGATCGTTGCCGGTAGCGAACATACAGCCGACGTTCAGAAGCGGATTGCCCAAATTCGCAAACAGTTAGAAGAAACTGATTCCGAATACGACAAAGAAAAACTGCAAGAGCGGATTGCCAAACTAGCGGGTGGTGTTGCCGTCATCAAAGTTGGTGCAGCGACCGAAACCGAACTCAAAGACCGCAAACTTCGGATTGAAGACGCTCTCAACGCGACAAAAGCGGCTGTAGAAGAAGGAATTGTTCCTGGCGGTGCGACGACGCTAATTCGCCTAATTCCAAAAATTGCTGACGTTAAAAAGAATCTAGTAGACGAAGAACAGATCGGGGCTGATATCGTTGCTAAGGCACTAGAAGCTCCTCTCCGTCAGATTGCTGATAATGCTGGTGTCGAAGGTTCCGTCATTGTCGAGAAGGTCCGCGAGAGCGAGTTCAACATCGGCTACAACGCGGCTACTGGTGAATTCCAAGATTTGATTGCGGCTGGCATTATCGACCCCGCTAAGGTTGTACGTTCTGCGCTACAAAATGCGGGTTCCATTGCCGGTATGGTCTTGACTACCGAAGCCCTCGTGGTTGAGAAGCCTGAGAAGAAAGCACCTGCCCCTGACATGGGTGGCATGGGCGGCATGGGCGGCATGGGCGGCATGGGTGGCATGGGCGGCATGGGTATGATGTAGTCCACTGCCTTCTAGGTAAAAATCTTTAAAGCAGCTTGTCTTCTAGACAGGCTGCTTTTTCATTTTCAGTGGTCACTGGTCACTGTGAAGGTGCCGACTTGTTATTGCTGTTATACAGAAACTGTAATACACTCTCGTAAGACAGCTAAGCCCTGGTAAGCAATTGCTGACACTATTGCTGGATAGGAAATCAGAGGTAGGGGCAAGTGCGATCGCAATCCGTTGGTGACGATGAAACAGAGATGGGGAAACACAGGAGGGGTGGAAGTAACTTCTGCCAGTTTCCTTCCTTGCCGAGTCTCCCAGTTGATCTCAACCCACAACTTATCGCCCACCAGTGGGGGGCTGACACCCCTCTTCCTGTATTACACATTCTGGGATAAGGTAGTGCAAGTGGTAGCGGCAAAGTGAAACGCTGTGGATAAAAGTCCGAGGAGATGCTTCGCGTGCAAATCCTCGATCTCACTATTGCCCCTTGGGATTGCTACGTCCCCACTTTGTCATGCCTAAAAAAAGGTAGTACCGAATCAGGAGAGTCTACATGGGTTTAACGAATCGCAGCCGGTTAACTTGTGTCAAAAGCAAACAAAAACGCCTACAACGAGAGATTGAGAAGCAAAATCCGCAATATACCTCAGTCTCGAAACCCGCACCACAACCAGCCATAGACACATCTGCACGAGACAAAGCTTGGCAAAAGTATTTACAAGCTAAAGCCATCTACGAGCAGACTAGGGATATCGCCCATTGGCAATACTTGCAAAAGTGCATTTCTGATTACGAGAAGACCATAACGCCGAGCTTAAGCGGTAAAGCTTCATAAAATACTGTTTTTTATCTACTCATTCATTGCTCGACAGAGATAAAGAAGTAGGGGCGTACAGATGTACGCCCCTACTCTATTGCATACCTCAAACTAAGTTCGACTTTATTAGGCCTGTTTGTCGGGGACTCAACCAACTCCTGGAGTTGCATCAGTCTTATCCTTTGATTAGGATGGCAACAATTGTCCAACCAAGGCAGCATGGTAAATAAACCTCCTCAGTACAAGCGCTTCGTCCCCACTCCGCAGACAGAAGAGTCCGAAATTGACTATTTTGATTATTACTACGACGATCCGGGGACGCCACCAGGGCTAATTCAGCCACCGGAAGATGCCTCGCCAACCACTATTGTCTTGATCGACTACAACGCAACCAATGCGACTCGGGTTCACCTGGCGACGCCGGAAGCGTGTGCAGATTATCTCGATACCGAGTCAGTGTCTTGGGTCGATGTGCTGGGACTAGGAAGTACAGACATCTTACAGCGGTTAGGTCAGGTTTTTGAGCTACATCCCTTGGTTCTGGAAGATATCGTCAACGTACCCCAGCGTCCTAAAGTAGAAGACTATGACGATCAACTGGTGATTATTGCTCAGATGGTGATGCTTACGGACAAAGCAGACGGTTTTTGGGTCGAGCAGGTGAGTTTTGTGTTAGGCAAGCACTATTTGCTGACAGTCCAAGAGGAACCCCAACGAGATTGCTTCGGGCCAGTGCGCGATCGCATTCGGACCAACAAAGGTATTATCCGTAGATCGGGCACGGATTATCTAGCCTATACGCTTTTAGATGCTGTGGTTGATGGTTTTTTCCCCGTGCTGGAAGCCTACGGCGAGCGAATCGAAGACTTAGAGGAAGAAGTTGTCACTGCTCCTACAAACCGAACGTTACAAAAAATCTACAAAATCCGCCGAGAATTGTTAGCTCTGCGCCGAGCGATTTGGCCGCTGCGAGATGCGATTAATACCTTGATTCGTGGGGGTAGCGACTTGGTGAGTCCAGACGTTCAGATTTACCTAAGAGACTGTTACGACCACACCGTTCAGGTGATGGACATGGTAGAAACGTATCGAGAACTGGCGTCTGGTTTAATGGATGTCTACCTCTCCTCCGTCGGTAACAAGATGAACGAGATTATGAAACTCCTCACCGTCATTTCGTCGATTTTCATTCCGCTAACCTTCATCGCTGGTGTCTACGGGATGAACTTCAACACGGAAAAGTCACCTCTAAACATGCCAGAACTGAACTGGTATTGGGGCTACCCGCTCTGTTTATCATCCATGGCCGCGATCGCTGGCGGTCTAGTCTTCTTTTTCTGGCGTCGAGGTTGGTTTGAAAATTTTTCTACCATCAAGAAAGATTAACAAATCTCAATCTCACTTAATTTTATTGAAGTTTTTTCTATAAAATAGCTGTTTGATTAGAAATCGGGATAGGAATTTAACCGAGTCCTTGTTGATTTAGACCTTTGTAAGAGGTTCGCTACTAGTGGATAGCCGTAATTTACTAATTTTAACTGTTTACTTAATCATTGTTACTTACGTTTTTTACCAAGCCTATAAATCTTTAGGCGGTCAAGTCGTGATTGAGCTAGACTCTTCCGATCTAAACCAGCAGCTGAAAGAAAAAGAACTAGATGATATAGTCACTATCAAGTTTAAGTTCCGAGACAGTTACAGGCTCGGTGAATTGACAAAACTTCCGATTGTCATTAAGAATAAATCCCAAGAGCATAGTATCAGTGTGGATTGGAATGTCAGTTCTATCATTGACTTTGATAACGTCACGGGACGAGTCATTCGACTAACTCCTGGACTAACAGCCCTACCCCAAAACCAAGCCGTTAGTATCCTGGCTCCCGATCAAAGTATTGATGAAGAATTGAGCGATGATAAAGATATTGCCGCTCCGTTATTTAAACCGGCCAAGCTGAAGAAAGCGACAGATAGCGGGACTCCATTCTACCTACGATTATTTTTAACGATATCCAATATGGTAGGCACTGAGGTCGATAAGCACTCCAAAATTCTGAGCTGTCGGCTGGTTCCTAAAAAGCTGACTTGGACAAGAGCTTTGGTCATTGCCATGAAGCCAAAACCGCCTAAAAAGTAAGCTTGGTCTTTCTGGAGTCGAGCTTGAATCTAGACATGGGGATACGAAGGGGAACATCTGTTTATTGTGCCTTTCCCTTGTAGGGACGACACAGGCGTCGCCCCTACAATTAGACTGGAAGAAGGAGAGAGTAGGCGAAGGTGGTTGCGGACTCGCTCTTCTCGATCGAGTCTGAGGAAAGTCCGGGCTCCCGAAAGACCAAACTTGCTGGGTAACGCCCAGTGCGGGTGACCGTGAGGATAGTGCCACAGAAACATACCGCCGATGGTCTAGAGACGTGGCACGCTGCGTCTCTACAAACAGGTAAGGGTGCAAAGGTGCGGTAAGAGCGCACCAGCAGCATCGAGAGGTGCTGGCTCGGTAAACCCCGGTTGGGAGCAAGGTGAAAGGAATCACGGTTGGTCTTTTACCAGTTCCGCAAACAAGAACCGCTGGAGGTGTCTGGTAACAGACATCCTAGATAGATAACTGCCCTGTTCAGTAGCCGTAAAGCTATTGAGTCAGAACAGAACCCGGCTTACGACTTGCTCTCTCCCTCTTCCTCCTGAGCGTTAGTCGGAAATTTAGAATTTTGAATTATGCATGATGAATAAAGAGAACGCAAAACACTCCAATTATTCATCAATTGATATTGAGTTAGCGACAAGCTTATAGATTCATCTATGGCAAACTTACTGTCATTGTAGAATTCTTGTTCTCAGGCCCACCCATGAATTGGGGGGATAATTCATAATTCATAATTCATAATTTCTTATGGATCTCTTAGACCCTCGTCGTCACAAGCAACTACAGCAACTCATACAAAAACTGGGATTGCCCGACGGGGTGTCCGTTCAGTGGTTGCTGCTCGATCGCGCCCTGACTCACCCCAGCATATCCATTGAGTGCAACTACGAGCAGTTGGAGTTCGTTGGGGATGCTGTCGTGCGGATGGTTGCTTCAGAGTTTTTACTGGAGACTTATCCTAACGCCTTGGTGGGTGAGTTCGCTGCCATTCGTTCGGTACTCGTAAGCGATCGCATTTTAGCGCAGTTAGCCCGCACCTATGGACTAGACCGCTACTTACTCGTCTCTAGTAGCGCTGCCAGCGATACGGCGGGAGAGACATCGCGGATGGCTGATGCCTTTGAAGCCCTATTGGGCGCACTTTACCTGAGTACTCACACGCTCGAACTCATACGCCCCTGGTTAGATCCTCACTTACAGCGACTAGCCGTTGAGATTCGCGAAGATCCAGCCCATCAAAACTACAAAGATGCCCTCCAAGAGTGGACGCAAGCACACTACAAACTCCTCCCCGAATATCGCCTCAAAGAAACGAGTTTGATGCATAATGACGAACATCGATTTACTGCCGAAGTCTGGCTGCAAGGTCAACGGCTGGGCGAAGGAAAAGGGCGATCGAAAAAGGCTGCTCAACAAGCAGCTGCCAAACAAGCTTTTTTAACCGTGACGGGCAGAACTTGAGAAGAACAGGAATTGCTGTATTAGGGGTAGGTCGTTGGGGTGTCCACTTCGTGCGGAATTTTTTGGCACATCCCCAAGCTTGCGTGGTGGCGATAGTCGATCCCCATTCAGAGCGCTTAGCTGCCTGCAAGGAACAATTTCACTTGGATGACCGCGTAGTTTTAGCACCAGATTGGTCAATAGTACGAGGTCATCCTGAGATTGAGGCAGTCGCGATCGCAACTCCAGCCTCTACCCATTACACCTTGATTGAGGATGCTTTACAGCAAGGCTACCACGTCCTGGCAGAAAAACCCTTGGCGCTCAATGTTGCACAATGCCTTAAATTGTGCCGCCTTGCCCAACAACAGCAACGGCAATTACTGGTTGACCACACCTATTTATTTCATCCAGCAATTATACGGGGCAGAGAAGTTGTTCAGTCGGGTTGTGTGGGCGAATTGCGCTATGGCTACGCCACCCGTACTCATTTAGGTCCAGTGCGCCAGGATGTCGATGTCCTCTGGGATTTGGCCATTCACGACATTACTATTTTCAATACTTGGTTGGGGCAAATCCCTGTGGAAGTGCAAGCGACTGGTCGGGTGTGGCTACAGCGTACCAGTCGTCAATCGCCAGTTGGGAGTGACAATGCCAGAGAACAACAGACAACCAACGATGCATCACTGACCAATTCGCAAGGTTTAGCTGATCTCGTTCAAGTCAGACTCACCTACTCCACAGGCTTTGAGGCGTTGATTCACCTGTGTTGGCTCAATCCCGATAAACAGCGACGCTTGGGAATGGTCGGGACGCAGGGAACGTTGATTTTTGATGAACTGCACGACTCCCCATTAACTCTCCACAAGGGGTATCTGGAGCAAAATGGCGATCGCTTTTCTCCTACCGGTCAAGGGTATGAAGTTCTAGACGTGGAACAGAACGAACCCCTGAAGGTAGTTGTAGATAGTTTCCTCACTAGCATTCGATCTGCTCAACCATCACACCTTTCTTCCGGGTGGGTTGGTGCTCAACTCGTACAAATTCTTTGCTGTTTGGAGCAATCTCTGCAACTAGAAGGACAATCCGTGACAGTTCCCCAGTTGCGGGTTTAGCAGAGGTGTGAGCGAAAAGATGAGAAAAACGCGATCGCACCTGCTTCCCACACCTTTTCTGCCTCGATGTACCATTCCAAAATGGCAAGTCTAAGCTCTCCCGCAACTAGGGGAATCATTTTATCTTGGATGGTAGTTAAGTGATGAGACCAGCGTTAGTTAGCCCTAAAATGGCACCAACTCCTAATATGTGACCAAAGCTGATACCTGCCAGTAATTCAGGAAGACCAAAGTTTTTACCGAGAAGTGGCTGTAGTAAAGGTAGGGATGGGCCTTTGCCCTTATTCTGAACAGCAACTTTGGCAATGATGATACCCAGGACAATGCAAATATTCATGACCAGCGAACCGCTCCAGCTCCACGTCGTTGTGTCAGCAACAGTCGGTTGAACTGCGGCCAGTAAAATCGAATAAATCAAGATATTCTCTCCTCTAGTGACGACTTCAAACGCAAATGCAATAACTGAAGGCTACCGATAAAACAGATTTCTCCCTTCTTCCTTGGGAATGATTGCGCTTCACATTGAGGAGAGACTCGATCTTAAACGTGTGGAGTGCTGAGTCCACTCACAGACCTACAGTTAACTCAGCACTTAAGACTAGAACCCTTTAAGGTTAAAGAGCTCCGGCGTTAGCAAGACCTAAGATGATGCCAACACCAAGGATGTGGCCGAAGCTTGCGGTTGCCAACAGTTCGGGGATACCAAAGTTGCTTAAAATCGCTGGCTTAGAAACAGGTAGATCGGGTCCCACACCTTTCTTCTGGATGGCGAAGCGACCGATCGCAAAGGCAAACAGATTAGCCAAAATCATCACTAGACCTACAGTCGGCGACCATTCAGGCGTTGAAGGCACTGTTGCTTGAGCAGCAGCTAATAAAATTGAGTTAATCATTGGATCTTCTCCTGTGTTGATAAATTAGTGCGGACTCAAAAATCATAAAAATCTCTGTGTATAAATTTCTCAACTTGTTTTAAGAATTAACACTTTTACCTGCGATTTTGATACAAAACTAAAAGATTAGAGAATATTGAGAATTGTAAATATGCGGATCAAAATTTGCGGTATTACCAAACCCGAGCAAGGACAAGCGATCGCGCAATTAGGGGCAACAGCGTTGGGCTTTATCTGCGTGCAAGCGTCTCCTCGCTACGTTACGCCCGGTCAAATTCGGGCAGTAATCGAACAGTTACTAGTGCCGGTTGACTGTGTTGGCGTGTTTGCAGAGGCGACAGTTGAGGAAATTAGTTGGGTGGTTGCCCAAACTGGTTTCAATGTAGTCCAATTACACGGCAGCGAATCGCCGGAATTTTGCCAACTGCTGCGTCAGACTTTACCGGAGGTCAAAATCCTCAAAGCTCTGAGAGTAAAAACCTCTGAGTGTTTAGATCGGACAGCTATCTACACCAGCTATGTGGACGCGCTGCTACTAGATGCTTACCACCCTCACCTGTTAGGTGGTACTGGTAAAACCTTAGAGTGGAAAACCCTACAGCAATTTTGCCCCAGTTGTCCGTGGTTACTGGCTGGTGGCTTGACGCCGGATAATGTCGTAGATGCCCTCAGCCTGCTGCAACCCAGCGGGATCGATCTATCGAGTGGTGTGGAGCGATCGCCTGGTGATAAAGATTTAGATAAAGTCGCCCGACTGTTCGAGAACGTGCGAAGCTTACTGACCCCTGTTCGCGAAAAATGAAAGCCCCAGAGAATTGCCACGTTTGGTCGGTAAACTGGTAAAGGTAATCGGCTTCGATGAAGCAATCTCCAATTGCTCAGTCCTCAACCGAGCGATCGCGCCGAAGCAGTTTGTAGTTTTTTGTGCCGATCTACTTACACTGAGTTCGGCTGTGAGGGATGACTTCCCTGAAAAAACGCCAGACAGGCTTTGGTCGCGTCTCTACTAACAAAGACGTAATCGATTACGTCTAGTACAACACTCAAAACGTTCTCACGATCTAGCATGAGCAATTTGCCCAACGAGCTTGAGACTCAATTAGCTCAACTAAAACAAGAAGCGACCAATGCGATCGCCAATACTGATACCCTGGAGCAATTAGAACAGTTGCGCGTCAACTATCTTGGCAAGAAGGGGCAACTGTCTCAGGTTTTGCGGGGCATGGGTAAGCTATCAGCAGAGGATCGACCTCGCATTGGTGCTTTAGCCAACGAAGTCAAGGAAGCCCTGCAAGAGAACCTGGAACAAAAGCGCTTATCTCTGCAAGCGGCGCAAATCCAGGCGCAACTAGAAGCCGAGACTCTCGACGTTACCATGCCAGGAGTGTACCGTCCTCAAGGTCGGCTTCACCCCCTCAATAGTACGATCGATCGGATTTTAGATATCTTCGTGGGATTGGGCTACACGGTTGCCACTGGCCCAGAGATGGAGACGGATTACTACAACTTTGAAGCCCTCAACACTCCACTCGATCACCCCGCGCGTGATATGCAGGATACTTTTTACCTGCCGGATGGGAATCTGCTGCGAACTCAAACGTCCTCTGTGCAGATTCGCTACATGGAAGCGAATGAGCCACCTATCCGAATTGTCTCACCCGGTCGGGTGTATCGCAGAGATACGGTGGATGCAACTCATTCAGCTGTTTTCCATCAGATAGAAATTTTGGCAGTCGATGAAGGGATAACCTTTACCGACTTGAAAGGCACTATTAAGGAATTCTTGCAACAAGTGTTTGGCGAGGAGTTACCCATTCGCTTCCGGGCTAGCTATTTTCCCTTCACAGAACCGTCTGCTGAAGTAGACGTACAATGGAAAGGCAAATGGCTAGAAGTCATGGGTTGCGGCATGGTTGACCCCAATGTACTCAAAGCCGTTGGCTACGATCCAGAAATTTACACGGGGTTTGCGGCTGGGATGGGCGCTGAACGCTTCGCTTTAGTGCTGCACGAGATTGATGATATTCGCCGCTTGTATAGCAGCGACCTGCGCTTTTTGCAGCAGTTTTAGAGGGGTTAGTGGTTAATGGTTAGTAGAGTGGCAATAACTACTAACTACTAACTACTAACTACTAACGACATCTAATTAGCGCACTAGTCTGATTGTCCAGAAATCAGTCGCCAAATCTGAATTCAAAATATAGTTGTAGGGCAGTGTAAAGTATCCTTGCATTCCCCAATCATCTCCCCAAGAGTTTCTCACGGTAAATCTCTGTTGAGAATCATCGTAACCAACGACTAATACAGCATGACCTCCAACCACATCCTCACCAGGTGAGGGCAGCTGTACGATGCCAGTTTGTCCTACTTGTTCGCCTTCAAAACTTTGATAAACAGTCATGCCAAAAGCGAACGGAAAGCCTTCAGCTAGACAGCCTTTCATTTGGTTAATATCTTGCGAGACTTGTCGATAAGAAACGGCTGTATGTCTACTTGCTGTATCGTAACAAGTCGGAGTCGGTTTAACCGTTAATTTAGTAATGTCGTAAGGCCAGATTGATTCAGGACAAGCACCAAATTTGTTGATCGATTTGATCGTGTCTCTTAACATTGCCCCGCTATCTTCATACACCGTTCCTTCAATGTCTCTAGTGGTGTAGTAAGTAAACAATCGGCTTGGTGCAAAGTTATAAAGCTTTTGCTTCATCTGGCAAAAATGGAAGGCAGCACAAATCGATTGTGCCGTGCAGCTGCCGATCTCACCTTGGGAATAAACAGGAGGAAACAGCGCACGAAGGTCTACTTTAGGGGGTAAATTTTTAACAACCGGCTGAGGAGCTGAGTATTTTATATCTCTAGGATCGGGTCTATCGGGAATCCATCCGTAGCCGTGAACTCGATTAGTCGTCATAGAAGTGATGCTGTTAGTTTTAGCGAGATTAGGAGTGCGTTCAACCGAAAAGCGATCGCTGTTTTTTCCTGTCAGCGTTCAGTTGTTGACCTACATTTTCAAGATTGACCTAGAGAGCGACTAGTTATCCGGTTGAACAAGAAGATGGATTTATCTCTATTTTGCTATTTTGGCAAGAATAGAGCAGTTCCTAATTGGGTGAAACACAGATTGTTTGTAGGGGCGATTCATGTACGTCCTTGGTGTTCGGAGAAGGGGATCGCTCCTACGATGTGTTCTATGCAATCGAGAACCGCTCTATATTAGGCTACCAACTCAAGTTCCAGCATTCCGGATTTTTATAGAGATTTTCCCTCATAGGAAAATGTTCCTCTCAAATCGATCGGCAGTCCAACGTTTTGAGGAGATTAAGGAGAGCATTTTAGAAAAAAACAGTAGATCGACCTCATGCAAGTGGGTTAATGCTATCGGGCGAACTCGCCGCTTTAGCTCAGCAATCGCGCCCTTAATCGACCTAATTACTCACTTGCTTTTTATACAGTAATCAGTTAGCTAAGTTGTCTAGTTGAGATGCCTAGCAGCTTAGCCATTTTTAACCAAAACTCCCGGTTCTGTTTGGATGGGCAGAGCATCTAAAATATCGGTCTGAGCGCAATATTTTAAATCATCGTGGCAGTCTAGACGTAATAAGCGCTGACCATGACTAGCATGATGGAACAACTTGAATAACCGATCTTTCCACTGAGAATAAAGAGCGATCGCACCCATTACTTCATCATTCCCTGCCAGTTCCTCTGGAGAGCAGTTCAGTTGTTCGAGAAGACTAGATGCGATCGCTCCAGCACAAGCAGTATCCTCCAGAGAGAAACTCCCTTCCCAACCCGAACCCACCAGCCACAAGGTTTCTGGCTTTTGGCTCAACACATAGTCCACGACGGCGGCGCGATTAATAAAAGCGGCGGCCAGAACAATGGGAGCGTTTTGCACACATTGCAAAGCACGCGTACCATTAGTTGTACTGATAAAAAGTCGGCGTCCCTGTACCCGTTCTGGGGTGCAGTCAAGGGGAGAGTTCCCCAAGTCGCAGCCCTCTACTTTGGCACCACCACGTTCTCCAGCGCGAAGACGTTTTTGGGTTGGCCACTGTTCGCTGACTTGCATCAGCTTTTCCATATCGCTGAAGGCTTGAACTGCCTCAGCACCAGCATTTAAGGCAGTAGCAATTGTTGTTGTGGCTCGCAGAACATCAATTGCGATCGCGCAGTCTGGCACCTTCTCGGTTGGAGTCAATTCGGGGGTATGGTAAATGAATAACTTCACGGGCTGGCTGCACCTGTATAGTAAACTGCCGAAATACCATTTTATTGGTCAAAGCGAGCCAACTAACTATCATAGATAGCTGCCGATTGACCAATGGAGATTATAAGTAATTATTACCATGACCCAAGAGTATTCTCCATATCTCAGTTGGGGGATGATCCTAAATCCCTCTTGCCCGTACTCCTGCAACTACCGCTTGTAACCGGGATGGCAACCAACTATCGTACTGAGGATAAACTGGCAAACGCGGCAGTAGCGTCCATCCAGCAGATTCCAAACATTCTCTCAGTTGCCCTGCATTGGGATGGGGATAATCGGGATTTACCTCGTCTTTTGGTCCAATTCCGCCTAAATCCCTCGCACCCGCCTCTAGACAAGCCAGCAACCACTCCGAGTCAAGGACTAAATTGGGAGGAATTTGGATTGCGATATCTAAGGGTAAAATCTGACGAGCCTTGGCAATGACGGCTGGTAGCTTGTGCGGGTCAAATGCCGGAGCCTCTAAAGTTTGCTGATTTCCCGGACTGTAGGGTTGCAGGATAACTTCTTGGATATGACCGTAACAAGAGTGAAGGCACGCGATCGCATCGAGCGTTTCCCACCAATCTTGCGGTGCTTCCCCAAGTCCCAGCAATAACCCAGTTGTAAAGGGAATTCGCAGTTCCCCCGCCCATGTCAGCTGTTGCAACCGCACTTCGGGAACTTTACTCGGGGCGTGACGATGCACGGTTTGCAGTAACTGAGGCGTTAACTGCTCTAGCATTAACCCCATTGAAACATTCACGGACTGGAGCGCTTTCATCTCCTCAAAACTTAGCGGTCCAGCATTCGTATGCGGTAAAAATCCCAAGGATAGCGCTAGTTCGCACAGATCGTAGATTCGCCTAAACCACTCAGGGCGTCGAGGAGAGCGAGGATGAACCTCGCCACTGAGGATGAGAATTTCACAAATGCCTTGAGGCTTTAGGCGTTTGAGCTGCTGTTCGGCGTCGAGTAGTGTCAACCACGGACTTTGACCCGAATCGGCGCGAAAATTGCAGTAGGTACAGCGGTTAAAGCATTCATATGTTGGAACAATCGTGTAGGCAGGGCTATAGGTAATGATGTGAGAATCAGAAACTGGCATAGGGTAGGTTCAATCATGGTGTCCTATTTAGGAGTGTGACCTATCCTGCAAAATCTCGGTTTTGATATAAAACTTTCAAGCTCAGAGTCCTCAGGACAGTATTCGAGTAGCCTTAATGATGTGACGGGAGAGTCTAAAGGAACTCCGAACAATTGATCGAGCGAGAGTCAGATACTTAACTTTGCTAACTAGCTTTTTGCTCCTCGTCTTCCCACAGATTCTCTTGTTGCTTAGCGTAAACGCTTTTCATATGCTTCTTGACGGTGTTCAAGGTAATATATAGCTTGGCTGCAATTTCTTTATAAGAATAGTTAGCTCGGCGTAGCAACCAAACTTCTGCCTCACGGGGCGTTAAACCATATCTCTTTGCATCAGCGATCGCCGCATTATGGGTCGATTGATTTCTATCTTCGATGGTTACTAACAAGTAAGAGGTATCGTTTTCTGCTAATTCCAACCAGCGCACCCGAACTCGAAATGTTGCTAAATCGCTCAGCTCAATCGTAGCCTCGATAATCATCTTCTGCTCGGGAAACAGTTCTCGGCTATCGATCAAAGATTC
Organism: Allocoleopsis sp.; assembly: GCA_036703375.1. Taxonomy (GTDB): domain Bacteria; phylum Cyanobacteriota; class Cyanobacteriia; order Cyanobacteriales; family Coleofasciculaceae; genus DATNPC01. The sequence goes on along the minus strand of DATNPC010000166.1, from coordinate 2,211 downwards.
GCAGACGTTCCAGATGGACTGAGGAATTGAATGGCTCTGGGAATTCCCTTGGGAAAACTGATGGCAAATTTTACGACCGAACTCATTGGCGTGAATGCACTCCCCTTGCTCGGTCATAATTAAGACTCCGTCAACAAATCCTTCAATGATGGCTTTGAGTAAGGATGGCGGCTTTGACTGTTTGGCTGGAGCCAATTTTAAATGTTTTTCTGAATGTGTTGGTTTTTCAAAGGGTTGGATGTTGCTGTTTGAGTTGGGTGCAAGACTTGACATAATGGAAGCTCCTTCTCAGATTGTCAACTGAAAAGTTAAGTGGTAAATGCTAATCAGTTGATTGTTAATGCCATTCTGATTTTGATTTTTGTGTACCTACAAGGAGCAACTTGGAGATTCCCCAAACTCTTGGAATTATTTCCTTTGGGTAGAAGCATGGTGAAAGGGGATGAAGCAGGGTGAAGTTTTTCATTCAGTTTTTACTTTTGCTAATAAAATACGAAATCATAGTAATGCAGGGTGTTGATCTAGGCAGCTCAGATACTTTTAGGCAATTTTAGTAGCTGTAGCAATAAAGCGTGAGCTAGCGGTCAGTTCTCCAACTGACGGTCTTTTGCGCTGCATATTTTTGCTGAAATGCAAAAGAAAAAGATGCTAATTAATACGGCTACTTAGTAAAAATTGAATTTTGTTCAGAGTACTACTATTTCAACGACTGGTGGGATTATGCATCCAACATCGATCGATCAGTGGTTTCCTATCGAGCAACAGCGCAACTATGTCTCGATGCTCATTGGACGGGTTGGTCTAACCCGGCGTCGCGCCGAATGTTTTGTACGATTATGGACTTATTTACTGCTCAAGCAGCAACAAGAACTTGGTGCTCTTTTAAGACAACCTTTAACTCAATTACAAATACCAGAAGGATTTATTGCTTGTACTCATCGGGAAGCGGCAGAGATCTTCTATGCTCACACCGAGCGAGGAAGCGATCGCGCCGCTGGCATGATGATTGATATCTTGGTCGCTCTTGGATTACTCGAAAAACAATTCGATGGCAATACGGTGTGTCTCCAGATCCGCTCTGTACCGAATCTGGATTCGTCTCCTAGACAAGAAGAGTTAGTAGAGCTGAGGCTCGATGACTTCAATCCCCGCACGGATGCGATTCCAGCGGCGAGTTTTCTCGCTCGCAACTATAACTGGATGAGCAATACGACCGCCGCCGTTCCATTTAAGATTACCAAGCTCCTGCGCTCCTGGTCAGAGCTATATCCAACAAGTATGCGAGTGCTACGGCGCTGTGATACTTCTCATCCTGTGGGATTTTACGTTCTTTATCCCACCGCAGCAGAATCTGAGGAAAAATTCTTTCTCCCTCCTAGTAAAAGCCTCCATTTAAGTTCTGCATCGGATATCGACCCGCTAAAAATGGCTATACCTGGCAGTCTAGACTGCACGTCGGTTTTGCTGCGGAGTTGGATGATCGATTCTCCGTTTAAAACCTGGTCGAATGTGTCTCAGTTCTTAAAAGACGTGCAGAGAACGCTAGCGCAAATACAAGCTGATTTTCCTAACATCTGCGACTTCTACTCAATGGTTATCCATCCGAGATATGAAGAACTAGCAACAGCACTAGGCTTTCAGAAAATCGGTGGCGATCCCAAAAAGCAAGCAGTCTACTGGATTTACATCTCCATCGATCGCTTTTTAGCCTTGGATATGGACGAAGTCGTTTCCAAGCTTGAGTTTAGGTCTGCTTGCCCCGAATTTTAAGCAACGTGCGATCGCGTCTGTGCCGCTGAGTCAGGATGCGATCGCACATTTCCTCAGGATATGTAGATGGATAAACCCTCTATTCCCTGTATAGAGGGCAGGTACTGCCTTGCCGAGCGCAATCTATTAGTCCAAAAGCCTTATCTGTAAAGATATCTAGAGATTTTAGATACCTATCTTTACAAAAATGAGAGTAATTTCTCAAAAAAATATTTACAAAACTCAATAAAGGAGTTAATGTAGATATCAACGGGCAATCCAAAGCCCGCTGAACCTTGAAAATCAAGCAATCATAAATAAATGACAACCACATTACAGCGTACTCAAAGCGCAACCGTGTGGGAACGGTTCTGCAACTGGGTAACCTCAACCGACAACCGCCTATATGTAGGCTGGTTCGGCGTGTTGATGATTCCTACCCTGCTAGCCGCCACCACCTGC
>DATNPC010000165.1:0-6841 GCA_036703375.1 Allocoleopsis sp. | reverse complement strand
AACCTCAAATTGATCCCCCTTATCATTCGAGCAGTGAACAGTGAACAGTGAACAGTGAACAGTGAGCAGTAACCAGTGAACAGTGAACAGTGAGCAGTGACCAGTGAACAGTGAACAGTGAGCAGTGACCAGTGAACAGTGAACAGTGAGCAGTGACCAGTGACCAGTGAGCAGTGAACAGTGAACAGTGACCAGTGAGCAGTGAGCAGTGAGCAGGGAATTACAGGCAACAGCCGTTTACCAAGGATTGCCGATGAGCGTGAAAGCACTCCAATAGTAGGGATGGGCAAGGGATTTGTCTCCCAAGAGGACGAGTTCTGGGGGTAAGAGGAAACTACCATTGCTCGTGACGAGCTGACTTCCCTGCAATCGCACCTTACCCTTGAGCATGGCTAACTGAGCTTGCCGTAGGGCTTCTGCTTTAATGGGAGCTTGTTTCAATTTCTCGTAAAATTCCGTCATTAATCCCAGCGTTCCGGCATCACTGACGTTCCATAAACTGCCCAAGGCTGACTTCACCCCAGCTTGTACCGCCAACCCAGCAAAGCCTAGCTCGGCTTGCTCATCACCGAGGGTGGTACGACAGGCACTCAAGACTAACAGATCTACTGATGGCTTATCTAACCCCAGTTGGGATAGCTGGTTAAGTCGCAGTTTGCTATCCCATAGCTGGATGTAAGAGTTACTGGGTTGACCGGGTTGAAATTCAGCATGGGTGGCTAAATGCACAATCCTAAACGGCTGCTGCTGGCGGATCGATTGAAGATTGGACAGCGTAAACGCTTCATTGAGGAACGACTTGCCTCGCCACAACTGGTTCGTGATGACCGATAATTCTACAGGTACAGAGGGTAAGGGATTCTGGTCGCTGAATCGAGAAGCTCCCATCGCCAAGACTTGCGCGCTCCTCAAATCTGTATAGCGGGTATCGGTAAGACTGAGACTGGGCATTAAGCCAACACTATATTTTTCGATAATGAACCCTTTGCCATCATGGAGTGCGGCTAAAGGGATAGAGCGTAAACCCGCATCCATGATGAACGTGAGATTATCGATCTGTTGAGCTTGTAAATCCGGTTGCAGAGGAGCAACTAGCCACTGATACAACTGTCGAGCTGGAGCCAAGTAACCCCGACGATCGCGTACATTAGTAACGGTGCTACGGAAGGCATCGGCGACTCGAAGAACTTGCGATCGCGTCACTCCTGCTACCCGCCGCCGGATAGCTGTACCTTGTGAGGTCACTAGCACCAGTTCTAACGAGTCATCGGCACGAGCGGGCGGCTTCTGGGAGAAGGCTATATCTGCATCGTTAGCTAGACCTTGAGACGTAAACTGCCAAAGGTGGGATTGCTGCTTTGGGCTCCCTTCTCGCAACCCTTTAGGACTATCGGATGCTGCTGCTGGCGACGCCGTGTTTGGTACAAATACAGCATAGATGAGGGCAGGTTTAAGGTCAGTGGCTCGTTCGATCCGGTGCAGAATCGCTTGAGCTTCGGCCAAAGTTACGACAGGTCGATCGCTCAACCCTAGATATTGTTCAAATTGAGAGGAGAACGAATTTTCTGCATCTCGACTTGGATTTAACACGGGCGAGTTATTGTTCGCCATGAAGTTGGGAATGGGTTGAGGCCCGTTAGGTGGCGGAGAACAGTATGGAGGACAACCGGTGCCAGAAGTTTGGGTCAGGATCTGAATATTGCCCAAGGTATAGTTGCCATTGAATGCTCGAACAGGGAGAGTAAAGTCGCCACTGGTAACGCTGCCCGCCGTACCGTTCGTTGTCGCATCTCCCACCGTAAAGGGAATGCCCTTCTGTCCGCCGCCATGACGAATCAGGATCGCACCACCTCCACTCCCTCCTGCACTGGAAATACTTGCAGGTTGACTCAACCCTGGCGGTAGGTCATTGGGATTGACGCTATTGGCAGGAAATTGCTGCAAAGCTGCCGAGACAGAACCTGTAGCCTGGAAAAGACCGTTGGTATTAACCTCAATGTTGCCTCCTGTGCCTGCACCCAAGCTTTGAGAATTCAGTAAGAACGCGTTGATATCGCTTGCGGTACTCGTGAGACGAATGTCGCCCCCATTTCCCGAAATCGACCCAGAAACCACTCCACCTGTAGAGATAGAATTGCGAGCGCTGACGGTTATGTTCCCACCCGTCCCCGCACCTCCAGAACTAGAAACTAGCGACCCTGCTAAAGTACTGGCAAGCGGGAAAAGCGTTGAAGGCGTTTGTGGCGAGAGGTCGTTAGGAGAAATACCCGCGATCGCTAAAATCGACTGGAACGCGGAAACTGAAGTCAGTCCTTGCAATGTATCGATCGCACCATTGGTACTCGTGAGGTCGATGTCACCGCCATTCCCCTGTAAAGAACCCGAGACAACCGGGCCAGTTGTAAGATTTCCCCTAGCATTAACCGAAATCGCCCCCCCAGTTCCAGAACCGCCAGAAGCCGATACTAGCAATCCTGTATCAGCAATCGTTTCGCCCCGGAATTCAATTTTTCCCTCAGTCGTATCGATCGCACCGCCTGTACTGGTCAGTGCAATCTTACCCCCATCCCCCTGCAAAGACCCAGAAACGAGCGGTCCAGTTGTAATATTACCGCTGGCGTTCAGCTGAATTTCTCCTCCTTTGCCAAACTGTTCCGCAAACGAAAACACCGCACCATTCGCACCCAACGGTTCGCCACTAATATCGATGCCGACTCCACCCCGCGAGGGCTCTATTTGTATCCCTCCAGCCGTGCTGGTTAGAGTAACACGACCCCCATCCCCATTGCCGGAACTCGCATCAATCCCACCCGTGGTAATGTTGCCGTTGGCAACAACGTCGATCGCCCCACTACTGCCATTCGTTAAGGTGTTGCGAGTAAACAGGCGGTTAGTCGAAATCTCGCCACCTGCTCTGAGGTTGATACCTTGGAAACCGGCGATATCACCGGTGGTAATGCTACCACCCGATTGAAGCGCGATCGCTCCGACACTCGCCAAATCTTTAGTCGTCAGGCTACCGCTAGCGGTAAGGTTAATCGTGCCGCGAGAGGCTAATCGACCTGCCTCAATCGTCGCTCCCACAATCGTAATATCTCCACCTCTCAAACTCGTCGCGATCGTGTCCCCTGGATTCATGGAAAACGAACCAACTCCGTTGCGATCGGCATCTGCTATCAATGCGATCGAGCCTGGAGTCCGAGCGAGCGGATTTCCCAGAACGTTATCCGTTAGATCGTTAATCGCGATGTTGTTATTTGCCTGAAGGATGACGTTCCCAGACGCTAATTGAGCTTCTACTTGTTTCTCGGAAATAACGAATGTTCCACCGGGATCGCTAGCGAAAATCGTCTTATCTAGGAGTTGCGCGTTGTCTGCGCCTCCAGACCCGCCATTTACAATCGTGATATTGTCGGGATCGAGGAGTAGGGTACCCAAACTCCCCTGTGCTGCACTGCGATCGACCGTTCCGTCGAATGTGAGGCTTTGCTTCCCGGACACTTCCACAAACCCACCATTGCCAGAGTGGGAACCGCCTTGGACGCCGATATTGCCATAGAACTGAGTCGCCTCGTCGCTCCAGACAATGACTCTACCTCCATCACCGTTCAACTGCGCTCCAGCTGCGATCGCAGAATCGCGACTGACAAACGTGCGCGAAGCATTCGGCACCGTTCCCCTGCCTTGGTAATCGCCACCAATCCGCACCGTACCGCCCCCATTCGTGCCGGAAGCGTTGAGGTTAGCGTTCACCAGACCAACCTTGTCACCGAAAATATTAATCGTTCCACCAATTCCCCCATTGGTCGAGGGCATTATCCCAGATGAAGCATTGAGGGTGCCAGAGGCAATGCTTGTTCCCGCGTCTGTTGGGATAGTCATGCCAGAACCGTTCAGTTGGACAGTACCCGTTGGAGCTACGTTCAATCCCGTCTCCACACCTCCTGTGGTTAATAGAGTCGGTAAATCTAAAGCCGTAAGCTGTTGCAACTGTCCGTCAAGGGTTCGAGGCAGTTGGATTTCCAAATTCAGCAGGTGTCCGGTTTGACTAATCCGTACTAAACTCTCACCTGGCACAGCCGCCAGGGTGATACTGCCAGACGGCGCAGTGAGTTGTCCGGTATTGACGACACTGCCACCGAGGAGAGTGAGAGTTTGCCCCGGCAAGACGGCTAGATTGCCTGCATTAATGATGCTGCCCGGTTGAGAGACGTCGAACGCGAACTGAGTGGGAGGGCCGATTAAGTTCTGGTAGTCATTCTCCGCGATCGCATTGAACCAACGATCGCCACCAAAACCAATCCCGTTAGCGGTAGTCGCGGTAAAGGACGCTGGTACATTCAGTCGAGCATTGGGGCCAAAAATAATACCTGCCGGATTCATTAAGAAGACGTTGGAGTTGCCGCCAGTCACCTGAATCAGCCCATTAATAACGGAGGGGTTGCCGCCTACCACTCGTCCCAAGATAGTTTGGATGGAAGGATTCGAGAGAAAATTGGCGATCTGACCGGATGAGAGTCCGAATTGAGTGAAACTGTGGAAAAGATTTGCCCCATCCCGAGACAGCGTGCCACCTGAGATGTTGTAGACAGCAGGGTTGCCATTAGTCGTGACAATCGTGCCGGTGCCGTCGGATGCTGGGGTTACGGATTGAGCGAGTGCAGGGGCAATCGGGTACAGTTCAGCCAGATCGACTGTCAGCACTCCTGTCACAGCGATCGCAAAAGATAAACTAGTCGCGTGCCGCCAGACGGATTTCATCTCCAATCAACCCCTTCAGTTCTTTCTGTATCAAGGATTTTCAGCTCTAGATTTTGGTCTTTGTAAAGTTATTAGACATTCGCTTGTGTTGCTAATTTAATTTTCTGTAGCATTATATACAGAAAATTTATTTGGTTTTCTAGTCAAAGACGTTTGCGATCGCACAGCTAAACCTTAAACCTGTTGGCAGCACTCCTTGTAAATAGGACAATCCGAAGCCGCCAACGCATGTTTGAGCTGGAGTTTTCGTCTGAGTAGGAGTTAGCTTGAGGAAATTAGCCAATGAAACTCGATTCCCGTGTACCAGAAGTTAGCCTACCACTGCATCTGCATTATGAGAATTGGCCGAATAGGTCTAATGATTTGGGTAGCGCAGAGTCAGAGTTACAGGCTTCAACTTGGGTACAACTCTTAGAACGGCCCAGTCCCTACAGCCATGACGAAGCCCTTTTACTGTGCCAGCACTCGGAAACCGAATGGATTGCTTGGGTTCCAGAGTATGGCGAAATGATTCTACATCGGCATCAGTTTTGCCCATCGGCTTAGAGAGATGGCAACAGCTTGAAATCGAATTTCATCAATTGACTTTTGCAAAAGGCTTTTGCGAGCAGTGAATAGTTGGTCACTGCTCGCTGTTGTGCGATCTCGTTCTTGTTTCTAACGTTTCCTTAACAAAAGGCATTAAGGCGTATAGCTAACTCGCCAACTCTCCTCGGAGGTTTGGATAATAGCGGTTAAGCCTATACGTTGCCTCTCAAGGAACATTCCTGTGATACCCATTAACCTGGACTTCTTAATTGGCGCAATTACCGATATCGTCAGTCCTACCGCTTTGATTAAGGACAAGCTCCAGCGCAATGAGACAGTCATCAAATTATTAAAAAAATTTAACCTCGATCCAGAGCATCCACCTGCTGATTTCAGTGGGGTTTATGCTTACGCATTGGTGGAGTATGGCGTTGGCAAACCTAAGCCTATCCTCAAACTGTTCCGGCAAAACGAGATTCAAAAGATTTTCCGCAGGGCATTAGACCAGAATAATCCTTCAATTCTCCTCAAAGAAGGCGAAGCGTTTCTGAATGGGTATGCATTAGGGGACGAAATCCGAGAGTTGGGAATTGACGCGCACCGAGAGTTCGCGGCGTTTGCTACTGTGTTTATTGAAGTGGCTAAGCGATCGCGTACACCCGCAGAAGTTCTCACGAACCAGCAAATAGGTTCCTTACACAAAAGAATAGAAACTATCCAACAACGCCTCGACAGGCTCCCGACACTAGAGGGTATTCGGACAGAGATGGCGCGGTTGGCGGCACAGGATTACCCAGCACTGCCAGTGGCTGAATCCTCAACGGAAAAGAATTGTAAGGCATTTGTATTAGCTCAGCAGATGAGAGGCTGGTTTGAAACCTTGGGCTATCGCTTTGAGCGGTATGAAGTTTGGGAAGATAGCTATTTTGAGTGGATTATCAATATACCAGTACGGCGGAATCGGTACGATCGCATTCTCGTGCGGGGGATTGAGGGAGAGGCGGGAATCAGGGATGTGGCGGCGTTGCGCCAGTCAGTAGAGGAGCAACGAACCGATGAAGGATGGCTGGTGACAGCAAGGCGCATTTCACGGGCGGCGCGGGATGAGGTCGAGAAGGAAGAAAATCGTCATCTGGGCTGCTATACCTTTGATGAACTCCTCGATCAGGATGCTGACTTCAGTGGCTATCTCGACTGGTTGGAACAAGAGGTCAAACGCCGGGACATTGAGAAAAAGTATGTTCCGCTTGCCTGCACGAAAGAAGAGTTTGACCCTGTTACCCAGCGCAGGTTAGCCGTCAGTCGCTACGACGAACGCGACGGTTGGATTGACGGTTACATCGACCTCTGGCTTGATGACCCTGCTAAAGAGCATATCTCGATTCTGGGAGAATTCGGCACGGGCAAGACTTGGTTCGCCTTCCATTATGCTTGGACAGCACTGCAACGCTATCGCGATGCTCAAAAACGCGGACTTGAGCGTCCTCGATTGCCGTTGGTGATTCCCTTGCGCGATTATGCCAAGGCGGTACGTGTTGAGTCTCTATTTTCC
>DATNPC010000164.1:0-24525 GCA_036703375.1 Allocoleopsis sp. | reverse complement strand
CTTAAAATATTAAAAAGGTACCCTGGCTGAACAACGATTTTGTAGGGTTTACCAGCCAACGCTAAATGATACGATCGCCTGCCAAAAGCATTAATTTCTCATTGAAGTGAGGGGTGTTACCCCTCATTAGCCAGCGGTATTCTGGTAGTACTGGGGAAGCGATCGCAACTGCTCAATCGCTGTATGTACGCCAAAATCCACACGTCAAAGCACCCGCCCTGCGCGTGGAAATTGTCGAGCAACCGCTTCAGCGATCGCTTTTTTTACGTGCTGCTTCTAAAATGAGGCGTTGTTCGGCACGAGCGATCGCGGTGTAGGTCGATTTGACATCATTAATATCGACAGAAATCGACGTGATGCCCCATTTCACTAACGAGTCAATCAGGTCTGGATATTGAGCTGGTGCCTGACCGCAGATGGAACAGGGAATACCCAATGCTCTAGCTGTTTCGATCAGTTGCTCGATCGCACGTCTCACGGCAGGATGACCTGCATCCATGGCAGAACCTAACGGTTCGCGATCGCGATCGATCGCCAATAAGAGTTGCGTTAAGTCATTGGTTCCGATCGAAATACCCTGAACCCCCGCTTTCACATAATCCGGTAGCAAAAATAACACAGAGGGGACTTCCGCCATAATCCAAAGCTGGAAGTTGGGATGGTCAGTTAGTCCAACCTGTTGAACCCGAGTGCGGCAAAATGTAAACTCCTCAACACTCCGCACAAACGGTAGCATCAGCTGGACGTTCGTGTAGCCATGGGAGTAAACCTGCGCCAAAGCGTCCAATTCTAGATCGAAGTAGGTGGGATCGATCAGATAGCGGCGAGTGCCGTGCAAACCCAGAACGGGATTCACATCAAATTCGTTGGCAGAGGGATCGCCCACAAGCAATGAGAATTCATTCGATCGCCAATCTAACGAACGGTAATAGACAGGGCGTGGTGTAAAAGCCGCCGCAAACTGCATGATTCGCTGGGCAAGGCTGTCCACCAATTCGCTTTGCAGTCCCTGTCTCAGCCACTCGCTGGGGTGCAGATTGTCTAATACATCCAGCATCAGGAGTTCCGATCGCAATAATCCCACTCCATCCACGGGCAAACCAATCGCTCTTTCCAAGGAGTTGGGCAAGCTCAGGTTAACGAGTAGTTGAGTCGCGATCGGGAATTGGGGATAGGGCATAGAGGATGGGGCATCAAGGCTCGAATCGTTTTCAGGCATAGCGCTCCAATCCCGCGACGCCAGTCGCTGAATTTCTCCCTGGTCCCCATCCACCGCGACTACCTCGCCGGTTTGAATCAGTTGAGTCGCCCCTGTCACACCAACGACAGCAGGGATACCTAGTTCTCTCGCGATAATGGCGGCATGGCTAGTCATCCCTCCCTGTTCGGTGACAATACCCGCCGCCGATTGTAGTACAGAAAGCCAGTCTGGGGTAATGCTGGTACTCACTAAGATCCTCCCTGGCAGGATAGATTTTAAGTTTTGGCGGAGGAGGTCGCTAGATAGTACTTGAGTCGGTGCCGTCACTCGCCCTGAGGCGGCGGGTAATCCTCTCAGGATCTGAGGAGTAACGCGAGGAGGTGGAGATTGGCTGGACATGACGGGCTGAGCGCTAACAGTTCTGTACTGAGGAAGAAATTGGGTAATAAACAGCTGGGGTTCTGAGCTTTCTGGTGTTTGATACAGCATCCACTCCAGAGAAAAGGTGGGAGTAAATTCAGCCGCTAGTCGTTGCGAGAGCTTGATGAGCTGTTTGAGATATTTTTCGTCGAGAGCGTACTGTTTTTGTTGCTCTTCGCTGAGGAGGTAAGCTTGCAAGCCGTTTGCGGTTAGCGTGTCCGATTCTCGTCTCTCCTCAACCCTGGCTGTGCTAACGGTATTGAGGCGGTAACCACGAGTTTTGCTACCCAAATTTTGAGTTTTCACCGTGCCAGTTTGGGCATGGAGTTGATAGGTGTCTGGAAGTACCTCTCCCCTGGCAAGGGCGTGGCTAATACCCCAAGTCGCTTGGATGTTCCACTCCGTTAATTTAGCGTCGATCGTCCCAGACGCGATCGCTTCCCACAGCGGTTGCACCAAGACGGCTAAATTGAGCTGGTGGATGCCAATGCCGTGACGCTGCCAGTAAAATAAACTCCTAGCGCGAAATAGTTCTGCCCATACTCGTTTCAGCGCCTGTGTCAGTGCTTCTGGTTGATACAAGCAAGTGTGGGATTCTAAAAGTCCTGCGGGTGACGAGTGAAACGAATTAGCGATGTTAAGTGCCGAAGGTCGAGTCTCAAACGTCGAATTGACCAATCCGTTGTGTGAGGGTACTGATAAGGAAGGGTGTAAGATGGCGACTGGGGCTTGTACCACGTCAGTGGGGGCGAACAACAAGGATGTCCATCCCGAGGGTAAAGCCGTGGTTGTAATTTTACGGCGAATCTGTTGGGCAACCTGCTGCAACTGACGCGAACTGTCTACATCCACATGAAAAAAAGAATCCGGTAAGTCCGACAGCAGAGGTTCTGTCTCACTCAGAAGTTCGAGAAATTCCCAAAATGCGATCGCTGGAACCACAAAACTCGGTACAACTGGGTAGCCTCCTTGCTGCAATAGCTGACTCAAGTCAAAGGCTTTACTCCCCACCAATGAACGCTCTGACGATTGAATTTGATCGAGCCAGTAGAGTTTGCCCACAATTAGCTCTTTATGCGATTAGCAACTAGCTTAATTAATAACGTTTCACTCCCTAAATGCAACACATACTCTCAAACCCTCTCTCCTCAGGTCGGGCAATTTGCCAAATGAAGGGTCAAGTAAGTGGTTTGGGAAGCGACGCAAGTTTTGGTTCTGGAAGTGGTAGATATATTCTCCGAGAAAAGTATTCTACGTAATTTTACTGAGAGTTTTTTCTTGAAGATAAAGATTGTGTAAAGCTGAACCGCCTTACACATGAAGACTTGAACAAGTTGAGTCCGTCTCTATCTTAAGAGTGAACCGACTGTATAAACAGAAGCAGTAGAAATGCATGTAATAATGTAAAGTAATATCCCAGGGTCAAACAACCTAAGATGAGCGATCGCACAGCCGTTAAGGTTAACTTCAGACCGTCTCCCCTACTGGTGAACGCTAAAAACGCTAAAAACACCGATTTACGGGCTCCAAGTCTTACACAGATTAGTCCCGGAACAGTCCTTAACTGGATTCGAGTTATTATTTTGGTTTTGCTCGATGCCTCTATGATAGCTTTGGCTTGGACTGTAGCAGAGGGTCTAGGAACACCGATTGAAGGGTTCGATCTGTTGGGAAAAGCCAACGAGCATCCTGGTTTTCTCCTACCAATTTTGACAATCAGCCTGGGTATTCTTGCCGCTTCTGGGCTTTATGGAACTGATGACAAACGTCGTAGATTCCAGAACTTAATTAAATCTCTTACCCTGGCTCAGATTGTACTATTAATTACAGCTTATCTCTACGAGCCCAAAGTTTGGGTCTCTCGTTCGGTTTTTTTATCCGCTTGGTTACTCAGTTTAATTCTAGTTTGCACCGAGCGCTTACTCCTGCACTTTGCCGTTGTAACCCTTCGGAGAAAATATGTAGCTCTTCAACAACCCATTTTTCTCCTGGGTAACTCGGACGATGTAGAGAAAGCTAAACATTTACTGAATCGCTGCAATCAATTTAATATCCAGAAACGCTCCAATCAGTTTAATCTCAAAGGTACCGCCGATTTATCTGTACGCAGCAATCCGGAACTCTGGGCTGAAACGCTCAACTATATCCGCTCCCAAAAGGTCAGCGAAGTTTTTATTTGTTCTTGGTCATCGATCAAAGACCCCATCATCTTATTTTGGGAACTGAAATCGGCGGGACTCCGACTTAGGGTACTCCCCGTAAGTTTGGAATTCCCTAGACAATGGACGGAGATTAAAATGGTTGGGTGGGTAACCACTCTGCGGTTTAGCTCTCCTCCCATTATTGGTAGTGATTTCTTCTTCAAGCGTTGTTTCGATCTGATTGCGTCGTCTTTAATTTTGCTAGTCCTCAGTCTCCCTTTTTTGGTCATTGCACTTTTAATTAAGCTTGACTCCCCAGGGCCAGTCTTCTACAAGCAAACTCGCGTTGGATTGAAAGGTCGCCACTTTAAAGTTTGGAAATTTCGCACGATGGTGGCAAATGCCAGCCAGTTGCAAAAAGAACTAGAAGCGAAAAACGAGATCAAAGGAGGAGTTCTTTTCAAAATGAAGAACGATCCGCGCATCACTAGGGTAGGAAAATTTCTCCGCCGCTATAGTTTGGACGAGTTGCCGCAACTGATCAATGTCGTGCGGGGAGAAATGAGCCTCGTCGGCCCCCGTCCGCTACCACTGCGCGATGTCGAACGATTTTCTGAGCACTACTTAATCCGGCATGAGATATTACCTGGGATTACAGGACTGTGGCAAGTGTGCGGTCGTTCTAATGTCACATCTGAGGAAGTTTTTGACTTGGATCTAACCTATATTCAACACTGGTCTCTTGCGCTCGATTTCAAAATCCTGATACAGACGATTAAAGCTGTTCTGGCAAAGGAGGGAGCTTATTAGTAAGCTCAGCGCAGGTTTTCCCAGTCAACTATTTTTAGGTGAATCCCTCTCTAAACGACTGCCAAGGTAACAATATCCCACGCTCTTGGCTACAGAATCTCTGACTCAGGTGCAAGGCATTTTGCCCAGAAGTCCTTCACCGTTGCTAGTAATCCCTATATCTTCTTCAGGAGCCTTTATGGAATCTGTGGATTATTCTGAACAAATAGATTTTCATAAGTACTGGCTTGTTATCAAACGGCGCTGGTTACCCGCTACAGCAGTTTTTGGAATTATTGTAGGGCTTGCTACCGTAGCTGCGTTTATGCAAAAGCCTATTTATGAGGCAGAAGGCAAGCTTCTGTTCAAGCAAGACCGTTCTTCTTCGCTGACGGGATTGAAGAACGACCTGGGAGAAATTGTAGCTGTTGGGGATAAGAGCAATCCGCTCTCGACGGAAGCCGAAATTATCCGCTCTCTCCCCCTTCTCCAAAAGACAGTACAGGCACTGGATATCAAAGACGAGCAGGGAAAAATCATCGATCCAGTTAACATTTTGAAAGCCAAAAAACTGAGAGTCGAACCGATTACGGGTACAGATATCTTGTTAATTTCCTATAAAGACAACGAGCCGACAAGAGCGGCAGCATTTGTCAACAAAGTGATGGAAATTTACCTAGAGGACAATATTCTCAACAACCGAGCGAAAGCCAAAGCTGCCCGTGTTTTTATTACTAAACAACTTCCCGCCGTCGAAGCCACGGTTCGGAAAGCCGATGCAGCGGTGCGTCAATTTAAAGAACAAAATCGCGTAGTGGCGCTCCAAGAAGAAGCCAACAAAACAGTAGAAGTTATAGCAGACTTAGATAAGCAAATTACTCAAATTCAGGCTCAACTTGCAGATGTAACGGCTCGGACTGAAGCACTTCGCAACCAATTAGGTCTGAGTCGAGAAGCTGCTGTAGCCGTTACCTCTCTGTCTCAATCACCTGGAGTACAAGAAGCACTAACAGAACTTCAGAAGGTACAAACCGATTTAGCCAATGAGCGGCGACGCTTTTTTGATGCAGCCCCTACCGTCGTCAACCTCAAGCACAAGGAAGCAGAACTGAGTGCCATACTGCAAGAGCGGGTAGACCAAGTTTTGGGCAGCCAACAAACTGTGCCGCTCAAGAATTTACAGGTTGGAGCACTCAAGCAAGGTTTGACGGGGGATTTTGTGCAGGCCGAAGTGCAGCGCTCCGGTTTGGTGAACCAGCTTAACGATCTGTATGCAGCCCGAGAGGCTTACAAAAATCGCTCGAACAGACTGCCTCAATTAGAGCAGACCCAGCAAGAACTCGAACGGAAGGTATCAGCATCTCAATCTACCTATGAGACACTGCTCAATAAGCTTCAAGAAGCACAGGTTGCAGAAAATCAAACAGTAGGAAATGCTCGCGTGATTTCCACCGCCATCGTGCCGAAAAAGCGCAGCGGGCCGAGTAAGAAAAAATATGTGGCAGCAGGAAGTTTGGCCGGTCTCTTGCTCGGTCTAGCAACAGCCTTTTTACTCGATCTCAAAGACAAATCGGTTAAAACCCTCAAAGAGGCTAGGGAGTTGTTCGGAGTTCCTCTGCTGGGAGTGATTCCGACCTTTGGTAAGTTTGGAAAATCTCGCTCGGCTGGTGGAGCCTTGGATGGGATTGATTCGAGGATTGTTGCCAGAGATCTGCCGCGCTCTCCCGTCGGTCAAGCCTATCAAATGCTTCAGGCTAACCTTAAGTTTCTCAGCTCAGACAAGCCCCTAAAACTGATTGCGATTACCAGTTCTGTTCCTCGGGAAGGAAAGTCGGAAGTCTCTGCGAATCTAGCCGCAGCCATGGCTCAAGTTGGACGCCGAGTCCTGCTAGTCGATGCGGATATGCGTCATCCATCTCAGCATCATCTCTGGGATATAACAAATTCCGTGGGTTTAAGTAACGTTCTGGTCGGTGAGGCGAACGTCGATACCTCGATTAGAGAAGTCATGCCTCGGCTTCATGTTCTGCCGGCCGGAGTCATCCCTCCGAATCCAGTCGCTCTTCTCGACTCTAAACGGATGGCGTCACTCGTTGAGACGTTCTCGAAAAACTATGACTGTGTAATTTTTGATACTCCTCCGTTGGCGGGTATTGCCGATGCTCCGATTTTGGGCAAAATCGTTGATGGCATTTTACTCGTCGTTCGACCTGGGGTAGTGGATGAGACGAGTGCTAAAGCGGCTCGGGAGTTTTTAGCGCGATCGGGACAAAATGTTTTAGGGTTAGTCGCGAATGGTGTGATGATCGAAAACGAACCCGATAGCTACTTCTACTACACCAAGGAAGACTACACGACGCCAGATCCAACCCCTCAAGAACAATCGGCATTTGGTGTTGGCAGTGACGCTCGGCGTTCCTAAACGAAGGCTGATGCATAGTCGATCGCAATGCAATCTGTCCCGAACTCGCTTGGCTTGTTGCTATGACGCTCGTACTATTCCTCAGCACTCTTCTCGCACGTTCTGAAGTTCTTACTCCGGTAGAAACTCAATCTGTACAGTCTATTTGCCCTGACAACTACCATTCATTTCATTAGTCCAGAATGAACTTACGGCAAAACGCGGTTAAAGGTGTAGTGTGGTCTGCCATCACGAGTTGGGGCCGTCAAGCGATCGCCTTTATCGTTTTCTTTCTGCTCGCTCGTCTCCTCGGGCCTGAGGCTTTCGGTCTAGTTGCATTAGCAACTGTCTTCTTAGCTTTCGTACAAGTTTTTGTTGACCAAGGATTTGCCGAAGCCATCATCCAACGCCACGAATTAGATCCAGAACACTTAGATACTGCCTTCTGGACGAATCTTGGCATTGGCTTACTGATCACCGTGTTGTGCATCGGTACAGCTGGATTAGCCGCTGAATTATTTCACGAGCCTCAGTTAGCTCCAGTCATTCGTTGGTTATCCCTCAACTTCACGATTATCGCTCTTAGCAGCGTGCAGGATGCCATCCTCAGGCGCAATCTTGCCTTCCGAAGTCTTGCAGTCCGCTCTCTAATTGGAGTGGTTGCGGGTGGCGTGGTTGGCGTAGTGATGGCGTTTAGTGGTTACGGAGTTTGGAGCCTAGTTGGTCAACAACTCAGCAGTGGTTTAGTACAAACCACAGTGCTCTGGTGGGCCAGTCACTGGCGACCAGGATTTAGAGTTTCTCAAAGTCATTTTAAGGAGTTATTCTCCTTTGGCATCAATGTCGTCGGGATGAATGTACTTGAATTCGTCAACCGACGCGCTGATGACTTTTTAGTAGGATACTTCCTGGGTTCTAAAGCATTAGGCTATTACAGCGTTGCCTATCGCTTAATGATGATCGGGCTGGATTTACTGACAAATGTCATTAATCAAGTGGCGATTCCAACGTTTTCCAAATTACAGCTCGAACCCGAACGATTACTGCGTGCTTTTTACTCGGTCATCGAGTTAACAAGCCTGGTTTCTTTCCCCGCTTTTATTGGTTTAGCCGTCTTAGCACCTGAACTTCTTCCCACCTTACTGGGAGCGAAGTGGTTTCCCAGCATTCCTGTCATTCAAGTCTTGGCATTGATTGGCGTTCTCCATTCTGTTTACTATTACAATGGCAGCGTCATTATGGCGATGGGTAAGCCATCTTGGAAGCTCATCATCAACTTTATCTACTCGATCGCCAATGTTATCGCTTTTATCATCGCTGTCCGCTGGGGAATTGTGGCGGTTGCGGCAGCCTTTGTCATCCGAGGTTATGTGCTTGCCCCCATGGAATTGTGGCTGCTCAAGAAGCTTATCCCCCTAAATTTGATAACCTACTTTCGCCAATACATTGCTCCTTTGGCGGGTTCGTTGGCCATAGCAGTCACTGTCTGGCTGGTCAAATACTTTCTGGGTGATTTGGTTAACGTTTATATCTTGCTAGCCATTTGCATTGCACTGAGCATTGCTAGCTATGTGCTGACGATTCTCTTGATTGCACCCAAACTATTTCAACAAGCTTTCGATATGGCACAACTAGCCGTCCGTGTTAAAACTGATGAGAGTTAAACCAAATATAAAAAGGAAATTAATAACGTTTTAGAACCCTACATCTGCAACTTAGTATGAATTTCTCAGGCTTGGAGAATTGGACTATTATTCAGCGGTTAAGGAGGCTAGTTCGAGGACCTAAAAATTTAATTGATTACTGGATGAGGCATCAACAAATTCTCTATCACAACCCCGATTTGGTGATGTATTTTCCCGTCTCTTTACAATATGACGATATTAAAGCGATTAAGATTGGCAAAGTTCTGATAGGAGCCTTTTCGGAAATTTGCGTAATGGCAAAATCAGCCTATAGTGATATTCCTGGAGAATTGATAATCGAAGATAATGCTATTATTGGTTCCCATGCAAATATACGAGCTACTGGTGGAACAATCCATATTGGAAAAAATGCCTTAATTGCCCAGCAAGTCTCTCTAATTGCATCCAATCATAAAATCTCTAACGAATACCCCTATTGGGACTCCCCCTGGGATGAAGCCAAAACGGGTGTATTCATCGATGAAAATGCCTGGATTGGGGCGGGTGTGACTGTTCTTCCGGGCTGTTCGATTGGAAAAAATTCAGTCATTGGAGCCGGTAGTGTAGTGACAAAAAGTATCCCAGCCAATGAAATATGGGTAGGAGTGCCAGCTAAAAAGCTTAAAGAGATTGATGGCACTGAAGGTATCAACAGAACAGATAGAAATGGTTTGCGATTAGAACGGTAGTGCAGGAGTTTATCTACAGGCGAAGAAGTACCTCAATGAATGTCTTGCTCCTCAATACTTCCGATATTACAGGTGGAGCCGCCAGAGCTGCCTATCGATTACATCAGGGCTTGCACAGCATTGGCGTAGATTCCCGGATGCTAGTGCAGTACAAAGCTAGCGACGATAAAACCGTAACGGCACCTTCAACCCGGTTAGAGGAAGGTATAGCCAAGATGAGAGTCGCGGTTGATGCTTTGCCCTTGAAGTTTTATGGTCAACGCGATGCAACGACCTTTTCTCTACAATGGCTTCCCGATCGCACGGTTGCTAAAATTAATCGACTGAAGCCAGATATCATTAATCTGCATTGGACGGGCGAAGCCTTCGTCCAAATTGAAACACTCGCCCAGTTCAATCGGCCTCTAGTCTGGAGTCTCCACGATATGTGGGCGTTCACCGGAGGATGTCACTACAATCAAGATTGCGATCGCTACACGGATAGCTGTGGTGCCTGTCCTCAACTTCGCAGCACTCAAGACTGGGATCTATCCCGTTGGGTATGGCAGCGCAAAGCCAAATCTTGGCAAAATCTGAATCTAACGATTGTTGCTTTGAGTTCATGGTTAGCTCAATGTGCCAGCTCTAGTTCCCTTTTTAGCTCGTTGCGAGTGGAACGGATTCCCAATGGTCTTGACACGCAAACGTACAGACCGATTAATCGACAGATTGCTAGAGAACTCCTCAATTTACCTCAAAATAAGCACCTGGTTTTTTTTGGTTCAATCTGGTCTACCAGTGTCAAACGCAAAGGATTTCATCTGTTGCAACCGGCCCTGCAAGAGTTAAGTCAATCGGGTTGGCACGATAAATTGGAACTCGTGATTTTCGGTGCCTCTCAACCCGAAAATCCGCCTGAGTTTGGATTTAAAGTTCATTACTTAGGGACATTGAACGACGATCTCTTGCTCGCCCTCGTTTATTCCGCCGCCGATGTCTTTGTCCAACCCTCTACTCAAGAAAATTTGGCGAATACCGTAATGGAAGCGATCGCGTGTGGTACGCCCTGTGTTGCCTTCAATATTGGCGGTATGCCAGACCTGATCGAACATCAAAAAAATGGATACTTAGCTCAACCTTATCAAATTGAGGATTTAGCTCGCGGCATTGCCTGGGTACTAGAAAACCAAGAGCGACATCAGAAACTTTCCTATCGTGCTCGTGAGAAGGCAGAACAAGAATTTACCTTAGAGATTCAAGCCCGTCGATATTTGTCCCTGTTTACCGAGATTTCCAATGGATGCCAGCATAAATATTCTCGTTAAAAAGCTTAGCATTGACCTTCACCTACCGGAGGTTAACCATTGAAAATTCAGGCGTTAAAACGTTATGGAGAGAAGTTAGAACCCTGGATTGTTGGTATATGGCTTCTCTATTTCTTCGGTCTTGATGCCTCACCCCTCATCGTCAAGATTATGAAGGTGGGAAGCTATCCTATCCTATTCTTTCTGATTGCTGGGCGATTTCAGCGATTTGCTTATTTTGCGACGCGGGATATATCGCTGATCCTGTTGGTTGGGATGGCAATGCTTTCGGTGTTTTGGTCTGCTGCTCCAGACTTTACCTCCATCGAAACGAAAGCCGTTTTGCGAGCAACTCTGTTTGGAGTCTATCTGGCTATGCGTTTTACCATGAAGGAGCAGATGAAACTGTTAGCCTGGGTTTTGGGGATAGGAGCAGTTTTGAGTCTTTTCTTCGCCTTAGCCATGCCATCTTATGGCATTCATTTAGATGGTGATGAGGGGACGGTTGGTGCGTGGAAAGGAGTCTTTGGTTTTAAAAACCTTTTTGCTTCCCTAATGACCTTAGCGGCTCTGCTGTTTTTACTACTAGCCATCGACGAGCGAAAAAAACGCTGGTTATTTTGGAGTCTCTTTGGTCTGTCAATAGTTCTGCTGTTTTTGAGTAAAGGAAAAACAGCTTATTCAGTCTTTTTTGTTTCACTGAGCTTATTACCCTTCCATAAGTTTGTCAAGCAACACGATAAGTTGCGAGTATTGCTCATGCTCATTGCCATATTGGTTAGTGGTAGCGCGATTGTTCTGGTTTTGAGCAACCTGGAATTTATCGTCGTTGATACTCTTGGGAAGAATATGGAGTTCAACGGAAGAATGCCCATCTGGACTTTAATCTTTAACAAAATTTTAGAGCGACCTTTGCTGGGATATGGCGTGTCTGGATTCTGGACATCCGATGAAGCGTTATACGTTCTTTATAATTCCTGGGGAGAGATTGCTCTTGAATCAGGAGTTCGCTTCAATGCCCATAGCGGTTATCTCGATCTAGGCCTGGCATTAGGCTTTCTAGGCTTTTTTCTGTATGTATTCAATTTTTTTGCAGTCTTCGCCCGCACAGTCAATCTTTGGATGGCCACTAGAAGTATCGATTATTTTTGGATACTCCAGGTTCTAGTCGTTTTCTTGCTATTAAATTTTTCTGACAGTATTTCAATTTTGGGAACCGGCTCAACGTGGAGTATTTATGTTTCTATGGCGATATCAACGGCTGTGCAACAAACGAGGATGAGAAAACAACGCAAACTGAATAGCGTTCCAGTCGCTGGCTGAACGCTGATATCCATTACCTCAAGTTAGGCAAGTAGGAAACATGAAAATTCTGGTACTGACTACTGTTCTTCCAAGTCAGAAAAAAATGGGGAGTGAAGTGGCCTCTCAGTGTTTCATTGATGCTTTCACTCAGCTTGGATATGAAGTATCAGTCGTAGGATATATGCGAAAAGATGAAGTCTTCGAGCAAAATAAACAAGAGATAGTCGTTGACAAACGATATATAGAGACTAAGCGATCGAAGATTTATCTGATGATTTGGTTACTCCTCAGCCTGCTCAAAGGATTACCGTACTCTGCCGGGAAGTATTATTCTAAAACTTATATTCAAATCGTCAAAAAATTGCTTTTGGGTAACTCTTACGATCTGGTAGTGATCGATCATCCCCAAATCGGTTGGATGGAACGTTTTATAGAGAGTAAAGACAGACTTGTTACCATCTCTCACAATATCGAGCATGAGATTTATTTAGATAACTGGAAAAAGTCACGCCGCTCGATCGCGAAGTGGATTTACAAACGAGAAGCGCATTTAATCAAAGCAATGGAGGATAACCTGGCGAGCGCGGTACGAGAAGTTTGGACGCTTACGCAGCATGATGCCAAGTATTTTGCCAAGCTTCAGGGCGTAGGAAATGTGAGAGTATTTGCGTTACCTCCTGGGTTAGCAAAACTACCCGAAAAAGCGATCGCTAAATGCTTTGATATCGGTATTATTGGTAGCTGGGCGTGGAAGGCGAATGAAGAAGCCCTGGAATGGTTTCTGCAAGACGTTTATCCTCACTTACCCGATCGCATCTCCATTCATGTTGCCGGAAAAGGGGCCGAGTGGCTGACGGGGAAATACCCGAACATTCATTATCGAGGTTTTGTCCCCGATGCACAGGAGTTTATGGCACAAGCCAAAGTGGTAGCAATTCCTACCCTGAGTGGTGGCGGCATACAAATTAAAACATTAGATGCCATTGCCTCGGGTTCGACGATTGTCGCAACTCCAGTGGCGATGCGGGGAATTTCTGACTACCCAAAAACTGTGCAAGTGGCGGAACATTCTAAAGAGTTTGCCAATCTTCTTCTGGGTGCGATCGATTCTCCCTCTCAGCACCAAGCGTTCGACGAATCATTGGAGTGGTATCGTACTCGATGCGATAAATTTCTTGCTGATGTAGCCAGCGCCACTAGTCACGTTTGCACGCCGTCATAGGAATAGTAGTTTATGAACGAACGAGTCACATGGCTACTTCCTGTCAAAAACGGGATGCCATATTTACCAGAAACCTTGACTTCAATTGCAGCGCAAACCTACACGAATTGGGAAGTCCTAGCCTGGGATAACGGGTCTACAGATGGCACAGTAGAAGAGTTGCACAAATGGATACCCTCCCGTTTGCCAGGTCGAGTTGTTACAGGGCAGCCTTTAGGTTTGGGGGGGTGTCGAGCGGCGATGGTCGAGCAGTGCAAGACAGAATTCTGCGCCATCATTGACGCTGACGATATCAACGTACCCGAGCGACTGGAAAAACAAGTTGCCTTTCTCCTGGCACATCCAGACGTGGCTGTTGTGGGCAGCAAAATGTACTGTGTGGATCAACATGGAGTAAAGCAAGGACTGTTTCATTGGTTACCACTAGAGCATGATGATATCGTCCATTTCATGTTGCATAGTAATGGAATTGCCCAGCCCTCAGTTCTATTTCGGCGATCGGCAGTATTGCAGGCGGGAAATTATCGAGAAATGGGGCCAGATAATGTAGAAGATTACGATCTATGGCTTCGGGTAGCCGTCCATCATAAGCTCGCCAATCTAGATGTGCCGTTGGTGTACTACCGGATACATGATAAGAGCACGACCCAAATGACAATCGCTCAGAATCGGTTAGCCCAAGTTACGGATGAACGATTTTGTCAGAACGCCCCCTTACTCTACGGCTGCTCGGAAAGCGACGCCAGATTGCTGCGTCAGGGAAAGCATCCCTACGCTCCGTTCGTTCTTTTTCAGATAGCTCGACACTTACAGCGCACTCAAAACGGCAGGCTCATCAATAGACTGATTTCTAAATCTTTCCTAAGAGCTTGTAAGAACTTAATGCTTTCCAGAACTTAGCTTTTGTGTTGAATACTCATTCAGAATTGGTTTTGTTTAACAATTTGTTACAAATGAATTACAATTAAAAAATAAGCTGCAAATAGGTCTTGGTTCGCAACTACTTCAATGCTGAAATCCTAATGTTTTGACTAGACCAGCCCATAGGAAATTTGGCAACTAGTAATCTAGGAGAAAATACATGAAAGTAGCCTATGTCACAGAGTACGATGCTGGAGACATCAGCAAGTGGTCGGGAACCGGGTATTACATTACGAAATCGCTAAAAAATCAAGGTTTATCCCTCGATTATCTCGGTCCTTTGGTAGAAAAATACTCACTACTCTTTAAGGGAAAACAGGGTTTTTACCGCTACCTCATGAGAAAACGATACTGGCGAGATAGAGAGCCATTAATTTTAAGGCACTACGCTCAACAGGTAGCGAGAAAACTATCTACACTCAAGCCAGATTTAGTATTGAGTCCAGGTACCGTTCCGATTGCCCATCTTGAGAGCGACAGACCAGTTGTCTTTTGGACAGATGCGACCTTCGCTGGATTGATCGATTTCTATGCAAAGTACAGCAATCTTTGTCAAGAGACTATTGAGAATGGTCATAAAATGGAACAACTGGCGCTCGATAAATGTCAGCTAGCCATCTATTCCTCGGACTGGGCGGCTAAAACAGCGATCGAGAACTATCAAGTCGATCCATCCAAAGTCAAAGTTGTTCCTTTCGGCGCGAATATCGAGTGCGATCGAGTTTTTGATGACATCAAAACAATAGTAGATTCAAGACCATCAAACCAGTGCAATCTATTGTTTCTAGGAGTTGAATGGTCTAGGAAAGGTGGTAATATAGCTATCAATGTAGCTGAAGAACTCAACAAGCAGGGATTACCGACAAAACTAACAATCGTTGGTTGTAACCCGATCGCTGAGCTACCCCTCCCCGACTTCGTTACAACTCTAGGATTTGTTAGTAAAACGACCGAGGGTGGATTGCGAACCATCCAGAAATTACTAACGGAAGCTCACTTTTTAATTCTCCCCTCAAAAGCAGAGTGCTATGGAATAGTTTTTTGTGAAGCTAATTCCTTTGGTGTTCCTTGCTTAACAACAAACGTTGGTGGAATACCAACGATAATCCAAGATGACTTGAACGGTAAAACTTTTGATAAAGAAGCCAAGGTTAAAGATTATTGTGCTTATATTTTCAATTTGTTTTCTGACTATTCTCAGTATAAAGAATTAGCCTTATCTTCATTTAAGGAGTATCAATGCCGTCTCAATTGGTCAGTGGCTGGAAAAACAGTAAAAAAGCTGTTAAAGGAGTTGGTAATCTAACCAACCTATGCAACGATAACTGACTAAGTTGACCTCGTTACCTTGTCACTATAGTCACTTAAACCTTTCACTACACATTTTCGTAGTTAATCAAGCAGTACATTAAGGGATCAAAGCATGAAAGTACTAGTCACAGGCTCCAGTGGATTAATTGGCTCCGAAGCGGTTGAATACTACGATCGCACAGGGCATCAGGTAATTGGGATCGACAACAATATGCGGGCTGAGTTCTTTGGTCCTCAGGGGGATACATCCTGGAATCTCAGTCGCTTAAAGAGCCTCACGAAGAACTTTGAGTCCTACAATATCGACATTCGCGATCGCCAAAGTATTTTTGAACTATTCAAGTCTCATCCCTTCGATCTAATCATCCACTGTGCTGCTCAGCCATCTCACGATAAAGCTTGCCAGATTCCCCTCCTGGACTTTGAAGTCAATGCCTTAGGTACCGTAAACCTACTAGAAGCAACTCGGCAATTTTGTCCAGAGGCAGTGTTCATCAACATGAGCACCAACAAAGTTTATGGTGATGCACCCAACGAAGTCCCGCGAGTTGAGTTAGAAAAGCGCTACGACTATGCGAACCCTGAAGACTACAACGGTATCTCAGAAGAGTGCCGGATCGATCGCTGCCTGCACTCTCTTTTTGGTGCTTCTAAAACAGCAGGGGATGTCGTTGCTCAAGAATACGGTCGTTACTTCGGCATGAACGTCGGAATTTTCAGAGGGGGTTGCCTCACCGGGCCATCTCACTCGGGAGTTGAATTACATGGATTCCTGTCGTACTTGGTCAAAGTGGCACTAGTTGGCGGTACTTACAAAATTTTTGGTTACAAAGGCAAGCAGGTACGGGATAACATCCACAGCTATGACGTCATTCAATGCTTTGAAGCGTTTCGCCGCAATCCTCGACCGGGAGAAGTGTACAACTTAGGCGGTGGTCGTGAAAACAGTATATCGATTCTAGAATCCTTTGACTTAATCGAAGAACTCACCGGGAAAAAAGTCAATTGGGTCTACGTCGATCAAAATCGCATTGGCGACCATATCTGCTATATCTCCGATCTACGCAAGCTGAAAGAACATTTCCCAGAATGGGGAATCACCCGGAGCATAACCGACATTTTCCAGGAAATCATTGAAGCAGAACAAGCCCGTTTAGCTGTGGCAACATGATGCAGGCTAAGGCTAGAGAGGTTGTGCCTCTAAGCTTGAGCTGATAAAGTGGGGCAGCTTAGCCGAGTTGCCTCTAATTACACTAGACCTCCTGCATGAATCATGAAAAGCCCCCTAAATCCCCCACCAAATTTGGGGGACTTTGAATTCATGTTCCCCCCAGAATTGGGGGGTTAGGAGGGCGCAAATTTTATTCGTGCAGGAGAGGTCTACTATCAAATCTGAAAATAAGGCAGAAGGCAAAGGGCAGGGGCTAAAAGGGATAAGAATTTTCATTCCTTTGTGGTGCGCGACAGCCCATGGTGTCTAATCAGCAATTATCTGGAACGCTATTTATGCAAGGACTCGATCGGGATATACAGCTGGCTTCAGAGACTCAAACAGGTAGTATCGATAAAATTCTGCTGTTTGAACTCGATTACCGAGGTCATCATCCTGGCTATGTTCAGCATTTAATTCGATATTGGTGCGAGCAGGAATTTCCAGGACAGTTGGATATCCTCGTATCACCCAAATTCATGCAGCTCCACTCCAATATTGTCGATATGGCGTTAGGCTGCAAGCAGAAAAATATCAGATTTGTAGCGATTACCCCAGAAGAAGAAGCGAAACTTTTTGAGAGCGCTAAATTAGCTAATTCATTCACAGGTCGTATTGTTCGTGCCTTTCAGGAGTGGGAATTGCTCCGTAAATATGCTGTCTCCTTAGGAACTACTCAGTGTCTGATTATGTACTTAGACACGGTGTTCTTACGACTAGCGTTTGGAGCAAAACTTCCCTGCCCCTTTTCTTGCATTTATTTTAGACCCGTATTTCACTACAGTAACTTTGCCAATTATGTCCCTTCGAGAAGAGAGCGGATTTGGCAGTTACGAGATAAGGTTTGCTTAGCTCGTCTTCTCCAAAACCCCAAGTTGAAAACTCTGTTCTGCCTCGATCCAATAGCCGTCGAACAGATTAATCAGATTGATAAAAAGACGAGAGCCGTGTACATGCCAGACCCCGTGCAAATCTACGATCGCGCGGAACCTCAGTTAGAAGAACTCCGGCAAAGTTTGAGCATTGATGCGGGCAGACAAATATTTCTCTTATTTGGGGAACTGACGGCACGTAAAGGGATTTATGAGATATTAGATGCCGTTGAGATGTTACCACCCGATTTGAGTCAGAAACTTTGTCTGTTACTCATCGGCCCTCTAGGCAGAGAAGAAAAAGAACTGGTTCAAGCTCGGATTGTAGAGATTACGAAATCCCGACCTGTTCAAATTATCGGTCGTCACGAGTTTGTCACCGATCGCGACGTTCAACCTTATTTCCAGATCGCAGATGTCATTCTCGCCCCTTACCAGCGTCATATCGGGATGAGTGCAATTTTAGTCCGTGCCGCTGCTGCCCAAAAACCTGTTTTATCTTCAGATTTTGGATTGATGGGAGAAGTTACTCGTCGCTATGGGTTAGGTTTAGCGGTTGACTCGACAGCACCGGATGAAATCGCGAAAGGCTTCAGCCGTTTTCTGCTAGAATCTCCACAAAGTTTGTGCGATCGCGTCCAGATGAAGCAGTTTGCTGAGAGAAACAATGCCGAGCAATACACAAAAACGATCTTTCATCATTTACAAAGTTAGTAATCATCGATGATTGCCTATCAAAGACTAGCAAGACTATTCAAAACTATATAAATAACTCGTATTAAGATGAGACAGTTCGATGAAGTAACTCTCCTGCAAACCAGATTCCATAAATTAACTGTTACTGACTTAATCAATTACGTTGTAGAAGCGGCGAAACTCGAAAAAAAGACAATCGTGGGTAATGTCAACGTTCGGGCGATGAACTTTGCCTGTGAGTTTCCTTGGTACCGAGAGTTTATCAACAAATGCGATTTAGTATTTTGTGATGGCTTTGGAGTTTTATTGGGAGCCAAGCTACAGGGATATGCGCTGGAATCTGTACATCGCATGACCTGTCCAGACTACATCGAAAGCTTAGCCCTAGCCTGTGCCAAGCAAGATGTTTCTTTATTCCTGCTGGCAGGGAAACCGGGTGTCGTAGACCAAGCGATCGCAAAGCTAAAAGCGATCGCACCCAATTTAAAAATACAGGGGCATCACGGTTATTTTGAAAAATCCGGCAAGGAAAACGATGCTGTGATTGACCAAATCAATCAATTTAAACCCGGAGTCTTGTATATCGGGTTTGGTATGCCCTTACAAGAACGGTGGATTTTGGACAACATCAATCGAGTAGACGCCCGCGTGTTTTTACCGCTCGGTGCCTGCCTGGATTTTTATACCGGAAATGTCTATCGAGGCCCGCGTTGGATGACCGATCGCGGACTGGAATGGTTAACGCGATTGTTTACGGAGCCACAGCGCTTATGGGAACGCTATGTTGTGGGCAATCCATTATTTTTCTATCGCATTCTCCGGCAACAGATTACGCAAAAAACAAGAGCAAGGTCATGACTTCTATCTAGCAAAAGGTTATTAACTTAAAAAGCCGTTTAGCAACGCAGAGTTTGGCTTATGAACCACTTAGGAAGGTCGATTAAATAACTGAAAAATTTTCACTCTGTAGGTGCATGGTAATGCCATGTCCTTACACAGAAAATAGGAGGTTAATAAGTCCTCAATCCTTAGCCTTCCATCGCCTTACTGTAACCCAATTGAGAGGGAATCTCCGTGGCTAAACACCGAAGACCGATCGGACGGCGTACCTTTTTATCAGCCTTAGCAGCTACGGCGACGAGTTGCGCGATCGCAAATCGACCTCAGCCGTTGAACGACAACGTTCGAGCGATGCGTGATGAAAAGAGAGACTTTGCCATAGTTGGGAATGCTCCTCTACGCGATCGCGCAGCTGCCAAAGGCTTGCTTTACGGTGCCGCAACTGGATCGCAGATATTATCCTCTGACTCCACCGCGTTTGCTGAGAACTTCGCCAAAGAGTGCGCGATTCTTGTCCCAGAAAACGAGCTGAAGTGGTCAGTCCTTCGCCCGAGTCCAGATCGTTTTGACTTTACTCAAGCTGATGCGCTCCTCAATTTCGCCCGCTCTCACAACATGCTTTTCCGGGGGCATACCTTAGTATGGGGTCAAGACTTTGGTGACTTCGGCCCGAAATGGCTCAGGGAAACGGTTAATCGACAAAATGCCGAACAAGTCATGACTAACCACATTAAGACTGTTGTCGGGCATTACGCAGGTCAGATGCACTCCTGGGATGTGGTCAATGAGGTATTCGATCCAAGACACGGACGGGCTGATGGTTTATCGAAAACTCCGTGGCTGAACTTTTTAGGCACAAACTACATTGACCTGGCATTTCGCACGGCAGCAGAAGTAGATCCCAAGGCATTGCTCGTTTTAAATTTCACCGAGTACGACCTAGGAGAGGATGAGAGACAGCGAGAAGCCAGGAAAGTTTCTGCGCTGAAGCTGTTAGAGCGTTTGAAGTCTCAAGGTACTCCCGTGCAGGCTCTGGGTATACAAGGCCACTTGGAAGGAATTACAACCCACTTTAACCCCCGGCGGTTGAAGGCTTTTCTGCGCGATGTTGCGAGTCTGGGACTGAAAATCATGATTACTGAACTCGATGTGATCGATCAGAAGCTGCCTTTAGATGTTAATGTGCGCGATCGCATTGTCGCTGGAGTTTATGAGGATTACCTGTCGCTGGTGCTAGAGGAACCCGCCGTGATTGCCGTCATCACCTGGGGACTGAGCGATCGATACACCTGGTATTCGCGATTCAATGCACGAGATGATAAAGCACCCGTTCGTCCCTTACCGCTTGACGAGCGATGGAAGCGCAAGTTGGCTTGGAATGCGATCGCGCGTGCTTTCGACAAAGCTCCCAAGCGTTGACACAGATTAATCGGCTAGCAACAACATACTTTTTACTCAAATAGGAGAAAACTTATGGATCGGCAGCGCGTATCTGTAGCGATGTGTACTTACAACGGCGAGCGGTATCTACAAGAACAATTAGACAGCATTGCTACCCAAACCCACTTACCAGACGAGCTAATTGTTTGTGATGACCGATCTAGCGATCGCACGATAGAAATTCTTCAGTTCTTCAAGTCCAAGGTTTCATTTCCCGTACATTTGTATATTAATCCAGACAATCTCGGAACTATCAAAAACTTCGAGAAAGCGATTAGCTTATGTACGGGCGATATTATCGTCTTATCCGATCAGGATGATATTTGGAAACCTCATAAACTGGAAACTATTCTGCAAGCTTTTGCCAAAAATGCACAAGCTGGTTATGTTTTTTCAAATGCTGACTTAATTGATGATAATTCCAGGTCATTAGGCTTGAAGTTATGGGAGTCTCTGGGATTCCAAGACAGTGTATTGGAAGCCTACAATCGCCAGAATGAGCAAGTAAGCATTTTGCTCAAGAGAAACCTTGTATGGGGTGCAACTATGGCTTTTAAAGCCTCGCTCAAAGACGCCATCATGCCAATCTCTCTTTTTGTTTATATGCATGACGCTTGGATTGCATTAGTATCCTCATGCACGGGGTTTTATGGTATAGCTTTATCAGAGCCGCTGATCGATTATAGACAACACTCTACTCAACAAGTAGGAGGAAGAAATACACTTTTTCAGAAATTCAAGAGAGCGTCCAATCCGAAGGATACCGATTTTTTAAAAATACAAATACAAGGATTATCAGATGTGAAAAATAGGCTTTCTGCGAGCCAAAATGCATTGAACAAGGATATTTCTAATGAATTAGATCTCATCCATCAGAAAGCCAAGCATTTTTCAAAGCGTGTAGATATCCGCTCCTCCAGTAATCTTCTACTAAAACTCAAAGATATCGTTTCTGAATTTCTGACAGGTAACTATCATCGATTTTCCAACTCGTGGCAAAGCGTGATTAAGGATTTACTGTTGCAAAGCCAAACCGAGCTTACGGATGAGTGAGTTTCCAAAGCACATTTCTCTGTTTTCCTAGAGTCGGTTCTGGTTTGTAGTTCTGTTCTTTTTCAATTCGCGATCGCAATTCGTCGGACGCCCTATACAAAAACACCTCACTGAAGTTTTCAGAAATCTTGGGGATATTTGGGGGTGCCACCAACTGAAACGATACGTTTGAGTTGAGGAGATAGCTCAGAGAAATCGCCGCATTCGGTGAATCATCACTCATCAAAAGTGGTTGTTTGGCGTTGTTAACAACCTTAGCCACGTCTGGATCGTCTTGAGAATAGCCTTTATTCCACCACACTTGTGCTTGAGAACTCATTGTACAAGACACGACTCCGACTAAAAGAACTAAACCTACCGCTAACTGCCAGAACTTTTGCTGCCAAAATTTAGTATAAATTGATGCGATCTTAGTACTAAGAAGGTAGGCAACAGCTAGCTCAATACCCAGATAACAGGGAATGAGATAGCGTGTCTCACCGGATAACCGCCACCGCCCCAGAATTAGATCGGGAAGCATCAGGAATACAACTTGACTTCCTATCAAAGTCAGGATGAATAACCAAACTCGTTTGGGTGTCTGACGATAGAGAAGGTAAATGGCATATCCCACCAAAAGCAATCCGCTTAAAATGAAGGGAACTAAAGGCAGTAATTCTCTAAATGAGTGAGGGAACCCTGAACCAAAATCTATAAAAATACGGGTAAAGCTAGTAGCCCACCGATTCAGTAAATGCTGTCGAGTGGCGCTGTTATGCCAAAAGCCTGAAACATTATGAAGTGAGGGTCGGTTAACGATGACAGCCAGCGGCCAGAACCCGAAAAGGAGCACTCCTGCCAGCAATGCCAGTCCATAAGATGCGGTCGTCTTACTCCATCGAAAACCCTCGATTGCGATCGCGTAGACAGCATGTCCAAGGGCAACTAATGCAAAATATAAGTAAGTATAAAGCCCTAAGACCAGTGTTACTGCATAAGTGACCCAACTGAGCTTGGTTTTGAGCCGCATCGCTCGCAGTAGAGCTGCACTCGATAGCAAAATGGTTACCGTCCACAAACTATAGGGTCGTGCTTCCTGCGCGTAGAGGACGTGGAATGGCGAGATAGCGATTAGCGTCATGGCTATCCATCCCGTCACCGGCGATTTAAATAATTCCAGGCATAGCCAGTAGATGCAGGGGAACGCCAGCAGGCTAATGACAGCAGAGACGCTTCTCGTCACCATCACTGAATTACCAAACCACTGCACCCAAAAGCGCACCAACACGAAATATAGCGGCGGAAATTGAGGTTCTTCTTTGGCTAGGCTGACGATTGTGTCGCTTAAACTGCTGTCCGCTTCAAGCGACTGGTATCTCTTCAACTCTTGGATGCTAATGACTTGACCATTCAAGATTTGCTGCCTCATTTGAGCTTCTGTATATCCAGCAACCCGTAACGAGGTAAACGTTTCATCAAACCAGTAGGGCTTGCGATCGAGATTGACGAATCGGAAAAATATGCCCAGCAGCAGCAGAATGAGGATGCAAAATCGTAATCCAGTAGGAGGTAGCCACCAATTTATCGTCGATTCGCTTTTCATGCTCGGTGTTCTGGAGTTTAGAGACTTAGGACTTACGCATTGCCTCTACATCTTGGTCAAAACGGGGCAATCACTCCTGGGTTGCCCCTCCGAGTGGTGTTTGTGCATAAGTCCTCAACTATGACATCAAATGCAAATTCCCCACTCATGCTAATTAGGCATGAATGAGGATTCTTCGCAGAATCTCACGCTTGTTGCCCAGACTGCACCTCGCAAGAGCTAGTGTTTGTCTCTCAGAGGGAGTATAAGTGGCGAGGTGTTATGTCGATTATCTTTTACTTGGGAATAATTGAACAATCCACATTGAACAATGAACGCTTCTCATCAGCCTGTATTTCGCATACCAGCTGCAATACCGTTGATGGTTAACAGCGCACCGCGCAGTAATTCACCTCGACTATATCGCGAGTGGATAACCCCCGATGCCGCCTGGTTGCCATGTTGGCGTAGGCGTTTGAGTAATGATACCTGTAAGAAACCGAGGGGAACAATTGTGCCGTTACGCAACTGAACCGATCGCTGCAAGTCTGGGTCGCCATCGAGAAGCCGTTTGTGTCCCGTAATCAAGAGAACTAAATCGCGGGTGAGGTTGAACTCGCTGGCAATTTGCTCAAATAGGCGCTCAAAACGTTCGATGTCTTCTGGACCGGACAATTCACGCACGTAGTGGTGAGCAATTTGCAGATCTACCTTAGATAAAGTCATCTCCACCTTAGAAATAGCCATTTTGAAGAACGGCCACTTGAAGTAGAAGTAGCGCAGCAGCTTCAAGTTCTCTTCGGGTTCCTCATCCAAAAAGGCTTGTAGCGCAGTGCCTACGCCATACCAACTGGGGAGTAAGAAGCGGGTTTGGGTCCAGCTAAACACCCAAGGAATTGCCCGGAGACTGCTGAAATCTTTCTGACCCCCTCGACGGGCGGGGCGAGAACTAATTTGTAACTGGCTAATTTCTGGAATTGGCGTGACTTGATGGAAGAAATCCAAAAAGTCAGGTTGTTCGTAAATCAAGGCACGGTAATGACAACGCGATCGCGTTGCCAACTCTTCCATGATTTCATTCCAGGGTTGAATATCATCAAAGCCGGTTCGCAACAAACTTGCTTGAATGACAGCCGTTGTTACCGTCTCCAGGTTATAGAGAGCCAGTTCGGGCAGGGAGTACTTCGAGGCGAGAACTTCCCCTTGTTCCGTAATCTTAATTCGCCCATTGATACTCAGACCCGGTTGAGCCAAAATTGCCTCATAAGCTGGGCCACCACCACGACCTACCGATCCACCGCGTCCGTGGAAGATGCGTAGAGCAATGCTGTACTCTTCCGCGAGCTTCTGGAGTGCTTTTTGGGCTTTGTGGATTTCCCAGTTGCTACTCAAGAAGCCCGAATCTTTATTGCTGTCTGAGTAACCCAGCATGACCTCTTGGAGGTTCTTAGTCAGTTGTCCGTTGTCGGTTGTCCCTGCTTTCTT
>DATNPC010000163.1:0-11858 GCA_036703375.1 Allocoleopsis sp. | reverse complement strand
TATCGCACTTCCACTACACCCCGAAACATCTTCATGCCACAAGTAAATGGATACTCTCCGACTTTCTGGGGTGTGAATTCAATCGATGTTGTTTCGTTGAGCGGTAAATCTGCGGCAATGCCAAAATCCGGTAACAAAACGTGGCTTAAGCAACTATTAGGGTCTTTGCGGAAAAATTTCAGCCGTACAGGTTTGCCTGCTGGAACGACAATTCTTGCTGGTTGATAACCTCCCTCAACGGTAATGGTTAGTTCTTGAATATCGTCAAGAAGTTGAGCAGATTGGACTTTCCCTTGCGGTTCGCGTGCAGATTCTGTTACGGTTACTGGCATTTGTAAGAGTTGCTGTTGATGCACTGGCACGACTGGAGAACCCTCTGTGTCTAAATCTTGCGCCGCTACGACTCCCCGATACATTCTCATGCCGCAGGTGAATTGATATTCACCGGATTTTTGAGGAGTAAATTGTATTGGAGTGGTTTTATTTAGAGGTAAGTGGGCATCAATTCCAAAATCAGGCAACAAAACTTCTTCTAAGCAACTATTGGCATCTTTGCGGAAGAAATTGAGCCGCACGGGTTGACCCACCTGCACGACTATGTAGTCGGGTTGGTAGCCACCATCGACGGTAATAGTGAGTTCTTGTACGCCCTCTTGGAAGGTAGCTTGCTGAACTTTGCGCTTTTTGAAGAGAAACCACCAAACTTCTGCACCGATCAGGGCTGCACTGCCTAGCGTTACTCCTAATTTCAGACCAAACGGTTGCTCGATCCGACGGAATTGATTGGTCTGGTTAGCTGGCATTTCCGTTTCGGTAGCGGTTGCACCTGAAGCCATTCCCATCAATAATCCCAGACTGATTAGACTGCCCAAAACTTTGTTTTTGCTGGTCATTGTTCACCTCATTTCCTGCCAAGTCTTGCCCTATCTTGAGATGGTAAAAATACGTTTTTTGGTCATCGGCTCAGTTCGGGTTGGAACTGACGCAAGCGTAAAGCGTTGCTAACAACTGAAACCGAACTAAATGCCATTGCTGCCCCGGCAATAATGGGGTTGAGTAACCAGCCAAAGAAGGGGAATAAAATTCCAGCAGCTAGGGGAATGCCAGCGACATTGTAGGCAAAGGCAAAGAAGAGATTCTGGCGAATGTTCCGCATGGTGGCACGACTGAGTTTGATGGCAGTAACGATGCCTTGGAGATCGCCTGAGATGAGGGTAATATCGCTGGCTGCGATCGCAACATCTGTCCCCGTACCAATCGCCAAACCCACGTCTGCCTGAGCTAAGGCAGGTGCGTCGTTGATGCCATCGCCTACCATCGCCACAATTTTGCCCTCAGCTTGTAGCTTTTTCACGGTGTCGGCTTTTTGGTCGGGGCGCACTTCTGCCAAGACGCGCCTAATTCCAGCTTGTTGTGCGATCGCTTCTGCTGTGCGCCGATTATCTCCCGTGAGCATCACCACCTCTAACCCCATTCTCTGCATCGCTCTAACGGCAGCAGGTGAAGACGGTTTGATGGTGTCTGCAATACCGATGAGTCCCTGCAATCGCCCATCAACCGCTATGAATACGGCTGTTTTGCCTGCATCTTCCCAAGCAACTTTTTGGGCGTGGAGGGGTAGCGTTTCAATCCCTAACTCATCCATCCAGCGCTGAGTCCCGATTTGTAGCAATCTGCCCTCAACAACTCCTTGAACGCCACTGCCTGCAATTGCCTCAAACTTTTCGGCTTCTGGTAGCGCCTTGAGTCCACTCTGAGACTCGGCATAGGTAACCACGGCTTCTGCTAAAGGGTGTTCTGAGTTGTGTTCAACTGCCCCCACCAATCGCAACAGGGTTAGCGGCTCAATTGCCCAAGCTTGGTTATTATGTCGATCCACCTCCAGCATAGTGGCAAAGTCTGTAACGCCAGGTTTCCCCTGAGTGATGGTGCCAGTTTTGTCTAAGACAATAGTCTGAATTTGATGGGCAAGTTCTAAACTATCTGCCCCTTTAATCAAAATGCCGTTTTCCGCACCTTTGCCGATGCCAACTGTAACGGATGTGGGAGTGGCTAAACCCAAGGCACAGGGACAAGCAATAATTAGGACGCCCACCATCGTAATCATGGCTAGGGTGATGTTGCCCATGAAGTCAAACCAAACGACAAAGGTTGCGATCGCCAACCCAATTACCGCAGGTACAAACCATGCCGTCACTTGGTCTGCCAGCTTTTGAATCGGTGCTTTGGAACCCTGTGCCTGCTGCACCAGCTTGACAATTTGAGCCAACGCGGTATCTTTACCGACCCGTGTAGCCTGGAACCGGAAGCTACCCGTTTTATTGATAGTGGCTCCAATCACATCATCCCCCGGTTGCTTGGTAGTGGGGATGCTTTCACCTGTAATCATCGACTCATCCACTGCCGATGAACCTGCAATCACCTCACCATCAACCGGGATTTTCTCCCCAGGACGCACGACTACGACATCTCCCACCACAACCTCAGCAATGGGAATATCCATCTCTTTGCGATCGCGAACCACTCGTGCTGTTTTCGCCTGCAACCCCATCAACTTGCGAATGGCTTCTGAGGTTTCGCCCTTAGCTCGGTTTTCCAAAAAGCGACCCACTAGCGTCAGGGTAATGATGACAGTCGAGGCTTCAAAGTAAACCTCTGGCTTTAGTCCTTGGGATAGGAAGAATCCAGGATTTACCGTAGTCCAGACAGAATAAAAGTAGGCGATCGTAGTGCCTAAAGCAATCAGGGTATTCATGTCGGCGGTGCGATGCCGAAACGCCGAAATTGCTCCTTGATAAAAGGATTGACCCACCCAAAACTGAACGGGGAAAGCAAGGATTAACTGTACCCAAGGAATCGCTAACCATTGAAGAAGCTCTGGCAATGGCATTCCTATATGTTCAAGCGTGCCAATTATCAGTAAAACGCTTAATATCCCACCGACAATCACCTTACGCTTAAGGTCTTGCTGTTTGGCTTTGCGAACAGTTCTCTCCGTATCGTCTTCTTCCTCCCCTGGTTCGGAGATGGGATGAGCAGAGTAACCCACTTCACTCACCGCATGGGTGATTTGGTCGGAATTTGTTTGCTTGGCATCATAGGTGACGGTAGCTTGCTCTATGCCGAAATTGACAGTGCAATTAATGACGCCAGGGATGGATTGGATGGCTTGCTCAATTGTGCTTGCACAAGACGCACAACTCATGCCTTTCAATCGCAGATGCAATGTTTCCATAACTGACTCCTCTTACTAGAAGGAGCGGGAAAAAATTTAAATCTATTGTGTTGAGGAACTTCTTTTACAAAGTAGATAACTCAATCACTTCCTACTAACTACGATATAGTCTCCACCTAACTGGAAATACAATCATATGCAACAAAAGTTTACTAGTATATTTGATTTTTTCCACATTAAAAAATAGCAACCATTTTCATTGTTTCATACAGGGATGAAATCAGGATGAAATTTTAATGCACTTAAGAAAAACTTAATTTATTAACTCAACAGACTTGGTAGTTCTCCTAATACTTTAATGTGATAACAGATTGAAAGACAAGAAGACTTGGCGTTAAATTCTTATTTTGAAGAACATTTGTATAATTTATTACTCACTGTCTTGTGATACACAGGGCAATGAAATTAGGATGAAATTGCTGTACTCCATTAGCAAGAAATACTCGTTACTCCATCAGGAAGGCGCGATCGCACCTAGCAACCTCTTAAGGTGAACCAAAGATGCATAACGACTGCCTTAGCATTAAATTCATTGCCTTAGGAGTTAAATAATGACGACAGCTCAAAATCATCAATCTCTGCTTGAAACTTGCATTCAGGCTTGTCTAGATTGCCTACGAGATTGCGAAAACTGTGCCGATGCCTGCTTAAGTGGCGACATGGTGCAGATGATGGCTCAATGTATTAAGCTATGCCGAGACTGTGCTGACACTTGCGACCTCTGCGCCCGTTTCATGGCTCGCAATTCTGCTCTCCATGCCCAAATGTGCAGCGTCTGCGCTGAAGCTTGCGAACGCTGTGCAGCTGAGTGCGAGAAACACGACAGCGACCACTGCCAACGTTGTGCTGCATCCTGCCGCCGCTGTGCCGAGTCCTGCCGACAAATGTCTACGGCTATGGCAGCGTAAGTGACCCCAAACACTTAATACCAATTGGGTTTGGCTTTGGCACAAATGAACAAACCTCCACCCACAGCAGCCTCAAGCAATTTTGTCATTCTTATACCCAATTGGTATAACTGGGTGCAGCTCGCAGCACTGTCGTAAGTATTTCAACATTACTTGGTAGTCAGCGAATGCCATTGACTGAATGCGAACACTGCGAAGATGCCTGTCTGGGAAGTATGCCAGAATGCGCTCGCCTCTGCCGTGATTGTGCAGAAATTTGCTGGACTTCTGCTGCTTTTATGAGCCGTAGCTCACGCTTCATTCCCCTAATCGTGCGCTCCTGTATCGAAATTTGTGAAGCTTGTGCTAGTGAATGCGAGAAGCACTCAGATAGTCCGCATTGCCAGAAGTGTGCTGAGGCTTGTCGGCGTGCTGCTGAGGAATACCGCAAGGTTGCTACAGTTGCAGGTGTCGCTTGAGCGCACTTGCTTGATAGGCTGATCGAGATTTGTGCTGCCCAATTTAGCTCCGCTCCCATCAGGAAAGTGAAGTTTAGGGGCAGCATTACCCTTTGTCGCTATGAATTTTGGCGATTGATAGCAGAACCACTTTAATTTATAGCCAACTTGATAGTTTAGCGTTGGTGTAAAAATACTTCCAACTAGAAATGCAGTCCAGCAAAACTATATCTCCGCAGGTACACGTTAAAAACCCATCTAGTTCCTACACATAAAAAGTCAACGAAATAGTGCGATTTTTAACACAAATGAGTCAAACAATGAACAAAAAATTTGCAATCTATAGTCTTGTCGCTTTACTGACTGGCAGCACCATCACAGCTCTATCAATCACCGATAGCGCCAGAGCCAACGAGCAAAATCAGCAGGTGCAGGCTCCCCGTCCATCGACCACAGCCCCTATGCGGCGAGAGATGAGCAGGAGCCAAGAGGTGGATATGCCGTTTATCGAAATGATGATTCCTCATCATAAAGGGGCTACAGAAATGGCTGAGATGGCATTAAGCCGAGCCAAAAGCCTTGAAGTTAAAAAGCTGGCTCAATCCATCATTCAAGATCAAAACCGCGAAATTCAGCAAATGCAGACTTGGTACAAACAGTGGTACGGCGCTGAAGTCCCAATGACTGGCACGAACACGCGCAGCGGGATGGGGGAAGAAATGATGATGTCGATGCAGCAGCAAGAAAAGATGGATAGGGAAATGATAGAGGCTTTAGAAAATGTGCCTGACTTTGACCGGGAGTTTCTCCGTCAAATGACTCGCCATCACCAAATGGCAACGATGATGGCTGGCATGGTTGTTAACAGTGCCGAACATCCCGAAATTCGCAATCTAGCTCAATCTATCATTAGGAGTCAGAGTGCTGAGATTGCCCAGATGGAGCAACTACTTGCTCAGGCTAGAGGACGGTAGTCTTCCTCTGATTCGTTTAGCCACCTATCTAGAGCTGTTGCCAACTCCAGTTCACAATTTCAAAGCTACTGTCGAATGGCTGACCGATGAAGTCTTTCACCACTATGAGAACACAATCCACAGAAAATAACCATCAAAGGGACAATTTTTGCAGTGGGGAAGTTATCAATCGCTCAGCCAATGAAGTATCAGCAGAACAGTAGCGTTAGCTGTCACAACAAAATGCCAATGAAGTATCGGGTTGACAGCTCTTTCCTCGTCAAACTTGGGTCAGCAGTTATTTGCACAATTCAACGGCTCGGCACAGAGGATGAATTTGGATTATTCAAATGCAACCAATCTCCTCTGTAACCTCCACCAGTAGTCGGATTTTCTGAGTAGCCTCGACTAAGAGTATCTCGCCCATTTCCTCTTTCGCCTCCACCAAGAGTCGGATTTTTTGAGGCTCTTGGATTATTCAAATGCAGCCAATCTCCTTTGTAACCTCCACCAGTAGTCGGATTTTCTGAGTAACCTCGGCTAGGAGTATCTTGCTCATTTCCTGACCTACTTTGAGCTAATAATTCCCTGTTTTGGGGAAAGTTTCCAGTATTCGTGTTTCCATAGGCAATAGAACTGAAAGATGTGAGCGTCAGGGTAAAGGCCGTGCCAATAATAAATGCTTTCATTGAAAAACACCCCTAAAAAATTAGTAGTTTTTGTTACTGAATCAACCTAGTAGTTATGCTAAACAATCAAGTCGGCTGTAGAGTCAAGCTGATCTTGCAAGAATTTTGCTTAACATTTCATTGCATACTTCCGGATGGCACTGTCAGATTAAACACCCTATAACCTGCGTTCGAGATAGGAGCATCCGAACTTATTTGGAGAAAGCGCAGCAGCGAACAGGGGTTCTTGACTCTACAGTTGACTTTAGAGTTTAAGCTGTAGTCACCCATAGTGAGCATCGCTGATGAGGAGTGAACAGCATGAAATCTTTCAAATTACTCTTAATAGCTCTAGGCAGTGCCGGACTAATTTCCTTAGGAGCTTGTAACAATGGGCAGCAAGCAGCCAATTCAAGCAATTCAGGCAGTAGTCCAGCTGTCTCTTCTTCAACAACCATGCCTAAAACTGAGCAGTCCGGCAAAGCCACAGGCGGTCAGGCTATTCAACCAGCTAGCCAGATAGGAGAAGCCCGCATGTCCCTGAACTCGGCAGCTACCCCCCTCAAGCAGGGAAAAAATACCCTCATGCTGACCGTTATGGATGCCAAGACGGGTAAGCCTTTGGCTGTCAAAAATGTGGGCGTCGAAATGACCATGTCTGAGCAGGAAATGAAGGCGATGGGTATGGAGGGAGTAGGAACTGCAAAAACACAAGTCAAGCCCGCATCCTCACCCGGTATGTTTGAAATTCAATCTAATATACCCATGTCAGGTAAGTGGCAGATGAAGGTAAACCTTAAAGATACCCAACCCCCTGCAAGTGCTGTCTTTGATGTAGCCGTCAAGTAATCGCAAGCATCAAGGCACGTTGACGACTGTAAACTTGGCTTTGAACGAATTGTTGCAGTTAACAGCGTGTCAATTCGGTTACAATGCAAGCTTTTGTCACAAAATTAACAAAACTTATTTCTCTAGGAGTTGACTCTAAAGCCAACTATAGACTGTAAGGTTGGAGCGATACATAGTGGTTGCAAAGAAGTATGGTTGCTGCGGTGGAACAAGTTAGTGAAGCATCATCCCACAAAAAACTTCTGAAAATTGGGGAGCTAGCCAAGCAAACAGAAGTCGCTGTGGCAACTATTCGGTATTACGAAACCTTGGGATTGATAGAACCACTTCAAAGAAGTGAAAGTGGCTACCGTTATTACGATAACGAGGCAATCAAGCGACTGCAATTCATCAAAAAAGCTCAATCTTTACAGTTTTCCCTCTGTGAAATTCAACAAGTGCTTGGCGTTCGCTCCCAGGGCAACCCAGCCTGTCTGCTGGTTCGGGATTTATTAAAACAGAAAATTGCTCATCTTGAGAAGCAGATTTATCTCCTGACGGCACTCAAGGATGAGCTAAAAGCCTATGAAGAGCAGTGGGCAAACCGACCCTTGGACGATCCGTGTAGCAAGGAGCTTTGTAGCCTGATTGAGGAAGTCGCTTGCAGGGATGTGCCTATCGACACTTTACGAGGAGACTAAATGTCCACAACTGCTGACGAGCATCAACATCCTCATCCCTCACCCTCCTCTCCCATCAAAGAAGAGGAGGAGCAAACCTCTGTTGCGCCCCTCTCCCAAGAGGGGAGTAATAATGATGATGCCACCGGACTGGATATTAAGCCAACCAAGAAGTCGATTTCATTTGTCAAGACAGCCCTAACACTCGGAATCTTCGCGGTGCTGATCGGCGGCATCTCGTTAGTAACTCATCGGCTCAAACCCCCTTCGCAGATGGCAGGGATGGAAGGCATGAAAGGGATGTCGATGGAAGACATGATGCGGGTGGACGGTTCCGCCAATCCCACTCCAGTCAAGGTCGAGTCCATCCAGCCCAGTTTACTGGAAGCGAGTGTCCGTTACACGGGGACAGTCCGTCCTTATCTGGAAGTCACAGTTTACCCCAGAGTAGGGGGGCAACTGACTGAGTACTCTGCCTATCCAGGAAATAAGGTGAAGGCAGGACAAGTGCTGGCGCGAATAAGTGCGACGGAACTTTCTACTGAGGTAGAGGAAGCGATCGCCGAAGCTGAGGCCGCCAAATCTGAGGAGCAGATGACCAGAAAAGAACTGGAAGAGCAACGTCGAGAAATAGAGCGGATGGCAGCTGAGTCTACTTACTTAGAGACGAGACTACAGCGAACCCAGGATGTTTTATTGAAACAAGGGGCGATTGCCCGAAATGAGTTCGACAAACAAAGGAGTGAAGCTTTATCAGCCAAAGCCGCTCTGGGTGCTGCACAGATTAAATTGGAGCGCCTGCAAGCACAGATCGCTAAAGCCCGAGCTGGGGCGGCTCAAGCCCAGGTAAAAATTCAGCGGCTCAAGGTCATAGAGGGCTACAAAGTTATTACTTCCCCGATCGCAGGCGTTGTGCAGGAGCGAATGGCAGACCCTGGTGTAGTGGTACAATCCGGTATGGGGATTCTCAAGATCGGAGACTACAGCAAAGTCCGCCTTCAAGCCAATGTCGCTCAACAAAACCTAAAAGGTGTAGAAATCGGTTCCCCCATCGTGGCTCGTATCATCGGGAACTCCACCAAAGTAATCAAAGGTAGAGTTACCAGTATTTTCCCTAAAGCTGGCGAGGAAACCCGTACAGTAACAGTCGAGGCAGTTGTGGACAACCCTGACGAGCAAATTTTGGCAGGGCAGGCTGTGGAGATGCAAATCATTACAGCCCGTAAACCAAACGCTCTGTCCATCCCCCAAGCCGCACTGACTGAATCGGAGGGTAAACAAGCTGTATGGGTTGTAGCAGGTAAATCGGCTAAACGGAAATTTGTCACCACAGGTTTGACAAGCGGCGATCGCGTAGAGGTGACTAGCGGTTTACAATCTGGAGATTTGGTAATCATCTCAGGGCAGGAAAGATTAATCGAAAACGCACAGGTAGCAGCTGTTGATGATTCTGGTCAGTCCGTTGCCTCCTTGAGCAGTGCTGCACAGGGGAAC
Organism: Allocoleopsis sp.; assembly: GCA_036703375.1. Classification (GTDB taxonomy): domain Bacteria; phylum Cyanobacteriota; class Cyanobacteriia; order Cyanobacteriales; family Coleofasciculaceae; genus DATNPC01. The sequence goes on along the minus strand of DATNPC010000163.1, from coordinate 2,655 downwards.
ACCCAGATTCAGTTAGTCAGTCCTAAGGGCAAAGCGGCGATGGGTGATAATCAACTGGTTCTGGAAGTCCAGGACTCTAAAACCGGGAAAGCCGTGCCAGTCGAAGGTCTAGATGTTAGTGTCACCATGCCGATGAAAAATGCCTCCCCCATGTCTACTGATGCGGAAATCAAGCCTGATACTCAACCCGGTCGTTTCAAAGTCAATACCTATTTGGGTATGGCTGGGACGTGGGAAGTGACTGCCAAAGTCAAAGACAAGTCACGAAGAGGTAGTGGCTATTTCAAGGTAGATAATCGCTAGACTCAGGATTCAACCCGGATGAAAATCAGCTCAATTGTGCGCTGGTCAATCAAGAACCCAGTGATTTTGTTAGCGATGTATGTTGGCATTCTCGCCCTAGCTGTCTTGGCGCTGTTCCAGCTGCCAGTGCGGATGATGCCCTACATCCAAAGCCCTCTGGTAGCGATTGTGACGATGGCTCCTGGTTCATCCCCACAAGAAGTGGAGACTTACATCAGCAAGCCTATCGAACAGCGCATGACTGTCCTAGATGGAGTGCGCTTTGTCCGCTCTAGTTCCCAGCAAGATATGTCCCTAGTGACAGTCCAGTTTGCTTGGGGTCAAAACATGCAGCCTTCGATTCAGTCCGTGCAAAGTGTGATGAAAGCGGCGGAAGGCGATTTCCCGATCGATCAGTTCAACACTCGCACCTACTGGGTTTTGCCGATTGACCCCCTCAACCGTCCTGTCCTGACCTTAGCCTTGCGGGGGGAAGGATGGGACCCGGTACGTTTACGAGACTTTGCAGATAATACTCTAGTCGATCGGCTCAAACAAGTTCCTGATGTTCAAGCTATATCTATCTTTGGAGGATACCGACGGCAACTGCAAGTCATTGTAGACCGAGAGAAGTTAGCGGCTTACGGTCTTTCAATTCTCCAGGTGCGGGATGCGATTGACCGCAACAATCTTTCAAAGGGTGCTGGGGTACTGACCAAGGGCGATCGCGAAATTCTGGTGCGGAGTGATGAACGCGCTCTAGGCAGTCGCACAGTCCTTGATTATCCAATTCTTAACAAGGGCGATCGCATTGTCTATATCCGAGACATCGCCACAGTCAAGGACACCTATGAAGAACGGCGGAGTGGCTATCGCTACAACGGTGAAGCAGCGCTGGGAGTCAATATTATCCAGAAGCCGGATGCTAGTTCTCCCAAGGTGATTGCGCTTCTGCGAGCCGAACTCAAGCGCATCCAAACTCAGTATCCCGGCATTGAGTTTAAGGAAGCCTATGACAACTCCCACCTGGTAGAGATCATCAAAGAAGGCACCATTGCAGAGCTACTGATCAGCGTGGCTTTGGCAGGGTTGGTGATTCTGGTTTTCCTAGAGGATTTTCGGGCAACGGCAATGGTACTCATCTCCATTCCCACCTCTTTGGCCATGTCGATTCTACCGTTTGTGCCGATGGGGATGTCTCTGAATTCTTCGACCCTGATCGGGGTGTTGTTAGCGATTGGGCGGTTAGTAGATGACTCAATTGTGGTAATTGAATCAGTCGAGCGTAAGCTTAAGGAGGGTAGAAAGCCTCACCAAGCGGCGATTGAGGGGACTCAAGAGGTATTCTTAGCGATCGCGGCAGCTACTGGGGTAATGGTTGCGGCTTTAGCTCCGATGACTTTCTCTGGCGGACTGACAGGAATCATGTTTGTCGGCATTGTCTGGCCGATTATTTATGCCCTATTGGCTTCCCTGATTGTGTCGCTGACTTTGACACCCTTTATGGCAGCCTACTTCTTAAAACCGCACCACGAGCATTTTCACAAGCAAACTTGGTTACAACGCCTCCTCACCCCATTTCGTAACGGGTTTGGATGGTTGGAGAGACGCTATGAGTTGCTGCTGGATTTGGCATTAAAAAATCGAGCGATTGTCTTGGTTTTTGCGATTGGTTTCATATACTTGGGCTACAGTTTGTACCCCTTTGTGGGTCAGGAGATGATGCCTCTGGCTGATTCCGGTCAATTTATGGCGACTGTGGAGGCTCAACCAGGAACATCTTTCGCCAAGACTGATGCGACGCTAGAGAAGTTTGAGCAGATTCTTGCTAAGCAGCCGGAAGTCGAGAAAATTTCTTCTGAGGTGGGGTTTGAACTAACCAGCAACAGCACTTATTTTAGTGGCTATAGCATGGGTGGAGTGAACAGTGCCTCGCTAATTGTTACTCTCAAAGACAAAGGCGATCGCACCCGCGATATTTGGCAGGTGATTGACGCTGTAGACGCTGAAGCTCGTCGTACCATTTCCGACATCCGGCGTATTGCCATGCAACCAATGGGGGTAGATGTCATGGCTACCTCCGCTGCTCCTGTTCAACTGGCAGTCTATGGGGAAGATTTAGATATCTTACACCGCCTCGCCGACCAAGTTTTACGGATTGCCGAGGCAACCCCTGGGTTGAAAATGACCCACACTAGCTCGACCATGACCCAGCCTGAATATCAACTAAAAGTTGATCGCCGCCGTGCTATGGAGTTGGGACTCAGTGTCGCGGAAGTGACCGAACAGGCTCGTTACGCCTTACAAGGAGGATACACTCAACAGTATTACAATTTGCCTAACCGAAGACTTTCCTCCATCCTAGTGCGCTAC
>DATNPC010000162.1:0-17145 GCA_036703375.1 Allocoleopsis sp. | reverse complement strand
CCGCCACTATAGTTGTGGGATGAGTGAAGATATCCCGGACAAAATCTAGCAGAAACTGGCAGTATAGTGCCGATTCATACTCTACAGGTAAGCGATCGGATTCTCCAAAACCAGGCCAATCTAATGCTACAACCTGAGACTGAGAGGATAAGTGTTGTGCAATTCCCCGCATTTCGCCCCGAGTCGAGACGGTACTAAAGGCAGGCAGCAGTAATAGGGGAGTTCCTTCACCTAGGATTTCATATGCTACCGTAAGAGGTTGTCCGTCCCAATTCCAAACATAGTTTTTTACCGTGCCTCCGATGCCACTGTCAGGAGATGCAGAGGGGATCGAAGTGGATTGAGCGATCGCCATATCAGCCATTTTTAATAAGATTATTATTTTAATAATTAAACCCGACTGTCTGACCCTGTTGCGATCGCTTTCGGTATTTCCAAATACTTGGCGCTGGGGAGTGCTATCTTGCCAGCCTGAGAGGATAGGGATTTTTGAGGGCTGAGTTAGCTAGAGTCAAAATAAGTCTGTCTGGGGAAATAGGTATTTGGTTAACAAAAGATTAAATTAGAGTAAATATACTGTTAAAATAACAGTTTAATCTCATGTGGGAGGTAGCCATGGCGAATTCTGCTCGGATGAGCAAGGACAGCTTTCTCTACCCTCGGAGCCGCTACTATGGACGGTTTTCACCTGAGCACTTAGCATTTAATGCTAACTTGCAAGAGTTTGCTCAGCGAGTATCTTACATCTGTGCGCTCCAAACTGGAGGGAAGCTGTCCTCGGAGGAAGCATACGACAAAGTTAAAAGTCTGTGGAAGCAGTTGAAGCACAGCAAAAAGGCAATGGGAATCGGTAAACAACTGCCACCAGAAATCAGTTAGACGCCTAAGAGCAATCGTTCGCAATCGGAGGAGAATCGCGAGCGCGTTGTTTTGACCTCTCACCCCTAATCCTTAGTTTTAGGTTAGACCCTATATCTATATAATCAGCACTTGTGACAAAACATGAAATTATTCCTCCTTACTCTCTCATTCGTGACCTCTCAATCGCATTTTTAGCTGAAATTTTTCCAATCATATCTGCCTTGAAAGTATCCTTTCGTCCTTTGTGGTGAGCTACGCACACGACAAACAAGGAAAGCCTAATTCCCCAATTTCCTATTCCCCATTCCCCATTCCCGACTTTCAAGACAGATGTCAGCCAAGAAACTTGTATCTCATGCTGATGTGTAGTTGAAAATAGCCTAGGGTATGCGTTAACAGCAACCAACGGGTCACTGTTGGCTGAAAAGTGTTATCGTCAGACCCTAATCAAAAGCTTTAAGCGTAACTGATGACCAAGGTATTGGTAATTGACGACGAAGAAATTCTGCGGGAGAGCATTCTAAATATTCTCAAGACTAGAGGGTTGAGTACGATTGAGGCAAGAGATGGTCGTAGCGGAGTGCTTTTGGCGAAACAATTCGTGCCCGATCTGATTTTGTGTGATGTCAGGATGCCGGAATTTGATGGCTATGAAGTGCTAAAAGCCCTACGTCAAGAGCCAACTACGGCAGCGATTCCCTTAATCTTTCTGACGGCCGATGCGATCGCAAAAGTTATGCATCAAGGACAACAGCTTGGTGCTAACGGTTATCTGACTAAGCCCTTTTCAACGGCTGAGCTGTTAGACACTATCGCTACCCATCTAAACCCTGAATAATAACAATTGTTTGAGTGTACTCCCTATACCGTTCGGGTAGGCACATGTTTAGTTCTCATCCATCAACGCTTATCCAGTCCTTCCTAAGATTTCTCAAGCATCTACTGAGTTCTCATTGGCGCTCTCTGCTAGTGCTGCTGTTCGGTGTCTTTTTACCCTTGCTAGTCTTTGGAGAATTGGCAGAGGATGTTTGGGAGAACAAAGGTGGCTTCCCGTGGGATGTCCCTATCCTATTAGCAATTCATCAAACCGCCTCACCCCAGTTAGATGTTTTTGCGACCACTTTGACGAAATTGGGCGTGTTTTGGGGAGTATTTCCCGTTGCGTTTTCAATAGGACTAGGGTTTTTATTGCGACGACGGTGGCGATCGCTAACTTATTTGATTGTGACTCTTTTGGGCAGTATCGTAATCAATCGAACTGCTAAAGTTTTATTGCATCGAGTACGTCCCCATTTGTGGCAATCCCCCGCTCCAGAGTATGACTATGGGTTTCCTAGCGGACACGCCATGTCGAGTATGGTGTTCGTCGCCGTCTTGGTCATCCTAAGTTGGCACACTCGCTGGCGTTGGATAATTCTAGCGATCGGTAGCATTTTTGTGCTGGCTATTGGTTGGACGCGGCTCTATTTGGGAGTTCACTTTCCCAGTGACATTCTCGCCGGTTGGATGGCTTCCCTCGCCTGGGCGATTGGAGTGAATTTGCTGATCAGACCGCATTTCCATAAATCCAGTGCTGAAACAGTGGAGTAGAGCAAGCCTGCTGTCGTGGTTACAGCGCATTTTCCGGCTGTATTGCATTCACGCGGAAAACTGCTATAGTTTCAGCGATCGCGACTGGAGTCGTTCAGGTTGACTCGCTTGCCTCAACTGATGCTCGATCGAGGAGGAATAATCAGTTAACACATTGAAAACCTATACATTGATTGATATTACGTCAGTTTTGAATCAATAACATCAGTGGTATTATGTCCGCTTCATCTAAAAAACTTGACTTTTTGAAAAAATGGCGACACGCCTTGGCTCCCTATGACATTGGTTATAAAGTCAAGTTAGTGTCTCAACTCATGTACCGCGACTTCCTAGAACGCTTAGAACCGTATGGGCTAACGCCCTTTCATTACCTCGTACTTTGCTGCCTATGGGAAGAGGACGGACTGTGTGCATCTGCGATCGCTGACAAGCTTGGACAACTAGGAGCAACCTTAACAGGTGTTGTAGACCGCATGGAAGAACGTAAGCTGGTTTACCGAGAACGCGATCCTGAGGATCGACGGATGATCAGAATCTGGCTCACTCCAGAAGGAGAGCGACTCAAAGACGTGCTCCCGGCCATCGGCGAACAGACGATTAACAAAACGCTAGAAGGCATCTGTGAGAAAGAACAATCAGTGGTATTGACCGTATTGGATCGGATGATTCTCAACTTTTCTTAAGTTTTGTATCCTTTTCGGTTGAGTTATTGCTTTAACTTAATTAGGATATTAATCATAGCTATGTTAATAAATTAGTACTAAAATCCAGCTAAGCGCTCGAACCAGCAATAAGGCTAAGCCAGTTACTCAGAGTTGATTTTTGTGAGACGGTTAATATATAAATTAATAAATTGTTTATTATAAGTACGCTAAGAGAAATTGCGGCATCCACACAGGGAGGAATTGCATGATGCACCGACTCAATCAGCTAAGGACTCACCCATTGATGATTTGGAAGACAGTTGTCGGGGTTTGTGAGGTTCGCTCTCAGGGAAATCGTGTTGCTCGTTAGCCAATTGCTCGCTAACCCATGCAATCTCCGATGTCAGTACGTCGAGAAACCGTTGTCGAAGACTTTTTTGATAGGGGTCAGCATGCAGCGGCAGTTCTAGCTCTACATTTTCAAGTCGTACCCGACAGATGCTCAAGCGATGCTCTAGCAACTTCATTCGTTCTAACTTTTCTAAATGGCTGAAGAAGAAGAACTTGATGCCGAAGCGGGAGCGACTATTGACCCAACTTTCATGAGGATTTTCTAGCATTTTTTGGTGCCATCGGTGGCGTCCTTTATCGGTAATGCAGTAGGTTTTGCGCGTCGCTCCAGCTTGAGTGTCTTCCGTGGCTAGGGTAACGATATCTCCTCGCTCTTCTAAACGCTTTAACAAGGGATAAATTGCGCCGTAGTTGATACTGATACAGCTACTCATAAACAGCTCTAACTGCTGCTTTAAGCGGTAACCATGGAGCGGTTCGCGCAGGAGTAAACCTAAAGTAGCGAGTTCAAGCATTTCATTTATTGATATCAGACTGATATACTTTTTGAAGATGTTACATTGGGTTAACTGTAATCCTAAAGCTTTAACAACATCTAACATTGCGCTCTTAACAATAGCCAAGGCAAGTTCAATGACGAAAGTCGGTGCCATGCTTCCTGGCAAGTCGCTGAGTACGGTGCTTCTACTCGCCTTTCTGGTGGGAGCCTGTAGTCGTGGAGGTTCCCCCCCAGGAGCTGGAGGACCTCCAGTTTTCCCAGTGAAGCTTCAGAGGGTAGAAACTAGCACGATTGAAGCAAGCGAGGAATTTCCTGGCAATCTAGAAGCCGATCGCAGAGTCGTTTTACGACCAGTTGTCGAGGGTCGAGTCGCTCAAATTTTTGTCTCATCCGGCAGCAAGATAGCGGCGGGAACTCCGCTCGTGCAGATCGATCCAGATAAAAGTCAGGCAGAAGTCAGTGGTGCGATCGCAAACGTGAATGCGTCTCGTGCTGCACTAGATAACGCCCAGGCACAAATCAGCTCTCTAGAGGCAGAACGAGCCAGTGCAGCCGCTGACTTGGAACTCCAAAACCAACAGTTTACGCGTATTTCCGCCTTGGTGTCTCAAGGGGCGTTAGCTCGGCAACAGTTAGACCAAGTTACGCGCGATCGCGACAAGGCTCGTGCTGAACTAAATGCTGTCGAGAAGAGGATTCAAGCGGCTAGAGCCACTTTAGACCAAGCCAATTCATCACTTAAACAGGCTCAGGCGAACGTAGCCCTTAGAAGCGCGGAGCTACAGGATACGCGAGTAGTCGCTCCGATTGCTGGTGTGGTTGGAGATGTGACGGTTAAGTTAGGAGACTCCGTTAACAAGGATACCAGCCTAACCACAATTATTCAGAACCAAACGCTCAGCATACGTATCCCCGTTCCGGCTGCGCGCTCATCTCAGCTGCGACTCGGCACCCCAGTCCAGCTCAAAAGCGATAAAGGCGACGAAATCCTCGGTACTGGTCGAATTAGCTTTATCTCGCCTCAAGTGAATGCACAATCCCAAGGCATCTTAGCTAAAGCCAGTTTTGCCAATCCCGAAGGCACGTTGCGAGATGGGCAATACGTGAGAGCGAAAATCATCTGGGACAGAAGTCCTGGCGTTTTGGTGCCAACAACAGCCATCACTCGCTTAGGAGGAGAGGCATTCGTCTATGTTGCTCAAAAAGCTCCTGCAAAATCACCCAATCAAACCTCACAAAAATCCCAGCCTGGACAATCTCAACTTGTAGCTCACCAAAAGCCAGTCAAGTTGGGTGACATCCAAGGTAATAATTATCAAGTTCTCGAAGGCGTAAAGCCAGGAGAGACAATTATTGTTTCTGGTCTTCTCAACCTGTCTGATGGTGCGCCCATTATTCCTGAATCTTAGAAATCGCGACGGCTGAGTAGGGACAAGTGATTGGGGAATCGTCAATACCCGGTTCTCTCTTTTACCAACCCCTATTCTCCATTGCCCCTTATTCCCTACAGGGACGTTGAGTTTCCCCATCCCCAATCACTATGTTTGTTGATTTCTTCATCAAGCGACCTGTTTTTTCTACGGTTTGCTCCTTAATTATTCTTCTGGTAGGAGCCATCAGCATTCCCACGCTGCCAGTGGCACAGTACCCGAATATTAGTCCAACCCAAGTTCAGGTTACATCTAACTACATCGGTGCCAGTGCCGAAGTTGTAGAGAATACAGTTACGACGATTCTGGAGAGGCAAATCAACGGTGTCGAAGGCATGAGATACATGACTTCGAGCAGCAGTAACGATGGTACGAGTACGATTACTGTCACGTTTGACGCTACACGGGACAAAGACATTGCAGCAGTTGATGTCCAAAATCGAGTTTCCGTCGCCCAAGCTCAACTACCGGATGCCGTGAAGCAAACGGGAGTCACCGTTAGCAAGCAGTCCACCGACATCCTCTTAGCGATCGGTCTGTACACCGACAATAATGAGTACGACAACATATTTTTAAGCAACTATGCCGACCTCTACATCGCAGATGCGTTGAAACGAGTGAAGGGGGTTGGGGAAGCGCGCATTTTTGGCGAGCGTAAATATGCCATGCGACTGTGGTTAGACCCCAGTCGCCTCGCCAGTCAGAATCTCACAGCTGACGACGTGATTGCTGCGCTCAACGAGCAAAACATCCAAGTCGGTGTAGGACGAATCGGCCAGCAGCCAGCACCAGACGGTCAAATGTATCAACTGGACCTGCGTGCGAGTAGCCGACTAAAAGACGCTTCCGAATTTGAGGATATGATTCTCAAAACAGGCGAAGATGGCACTCTAGTCAAGCTGAAAGATGTGGGTCGAGCGGAACTGGGGGCAGAAAACTACAGCTCGTTTCTCAGATTTAGAGGCAAGGATGCTGTAGGCATCGGGATTTTTCAACTTCCTGGCAGTAACGCGATTGATGTGGCCAAGGGAGTGAAAGAGGAAATGAAGCGGCTCAAGCAAAGCTTTCCGCCGGGGATGGATTATCAGGTGGCGTTTGACACGACCCAGTTTGTGGAAGCATCCATGAAGGAAGTGCTCGTCACCCTCTTCATGGCAATTGGCTTAGTCGTGTTGGTGATTTTTATCTTTTTACAAGACTGGCGCACCACGTTGATTCCCTCGATCGCGATTCCTGTATCCTTGATTGGGACGTTTGCCTTCGTGAAGGCGTTCGGGTTTTCGCTCAATAGTCTGACCTTGTTTGGTCTAACCTTGGCAACGGGGATGGTGGTGGATGATGCGATCATTGTGGTCGAAAATATCAGTCGCTTAATTCAGGACAAAGGGATGAAGCCCCGTCAAGCGGCGTCGGAAGGGATGCATGAGCTAGTTGGGGCAGTCATTGCGACGTCACTAGTGTTGATGGCGGTATTTGTCCCAGTTGCCTTCTTCCCTGGTACCACGGGAGCGCTCTACCGACAATTCGCGCTAACGATCGCATTTTCCATCGCCGTTTCTACCTTTCTGGCACTAACCCTCACTCCTGCTCTATGCGCGCTCCTACTGCGCCAAGGGCAACGACCAAAAGGCGTGTTGGGCTGGGTATTCGATCGCTTTAATGGCTTTCTTGACCGGACGCGAGGGGGGTACGAAGCGTCCCTCAAGCGTCTGACCCGTTTGAAGAGTCTGGTTTTAGTGCTGTTTATCGCCTCGTTAGGGCTGACGGGGTGGCTGTTTACGACCGTGCCGAGTGCCTTTCTCCCCGATGAAGACCAAGGTTACTTTATCACCATTCTTCAAGGACCGGAGGGAGTGTCGCTGAACTACACCAGCGATGTGATGAGGAAGGTGGAAAAAGAAATTCTGCAAATTCCTGAAGTTGTGGGAACATTTGCGCTCGGCGGCTTTGGTTTTAGTGGTAGTACCTCAAACAATGGTGTCATTTTCACTACCCTTAAGCCTTGGGAAGAACGAACGGGCAAAGGTCAGTCAGCCCAGGAAATCATCGGCAGATTGGGAGGTAAGTTGCGGACCATCCCAGAAGCAAGAATTTTGCCTGTAAATCCGCCTCCGATTCGAGGTTTGAGCAGTTTTGGTGGCTTCCAATTTCAGTTGCAAGACCGTAGGGGCAACAGTGGATTGGATGTGATGTTGCAATCGATGGGTCAATTACTCGGTCGTGCGAACAAGACACCAGGCTTAAAAGCCGTCTTTAGTACGTTTACGGCAAACACACCTCAGCTATTGATCGAAGTAGACCGCAACCGAGCCAAGGCACTGCAAGTCCCCATCAACTCTATCTTCGGTACCCTGCAATCGTACTTAGGCTCGCGTTACGTGAACGACTTCAATTTAGGGCAACGCACGTATCGCGTATATGTCCAGGCAGATAAGGAGTTCCGCTCGAAACCTGAAGATATTGGACTGCTGTACGTCCGTTCTCAAAAGGGCGAGATGATACCCCTAAGCAATCTCGTCAAAGTTACATCGACTACAGGCGCACAAGTTATCAATCATTACAACCTATTCCGGTCGATTGAAATTAACGGCCAGGCTGCTCCGGGTTCGAGTTCCGGACAAGCCATTAAATCGATGGAAAAGCTGGCGCAAGAAGTCTTGCCCCGTAACCTCGGATACGAGTGGTCGGGTACCGCCAAAGAAGAGCTAGAGTCAGGTGGTCAAGCACCGATCATTTTCGGCTTGGGTCTAGTCTTCGTCTTCCTCGTGCTAGCTGCCCAGTACGAGAACTACGTTGACCCATTCATTATTCTCCTGGCTGTTCCCTTAGCGATTATGGGAGCTCTATCCGCTCAGTCCTTGCGAGGGTTATCCAATGATGTCTACTGCCAAATTGGTTTAGTGATGTTAATTGGTCTGGCTAGTAAGAACGCGATTCTGATTGTAGAATTTGCCAATCAGCTCCGAGAACGGGGTCTTTCAATTACCAAAGCCGCCATTGAAGCCTCGCAACAACGCTTGCGACCCATTCTTATGACGGCTTTTGCGACACTGTTGGGTATTTTTCCCCTCGTCATTGCTACAGGTGCTGGAGCTGCTAGCCGACAATCTCTGGGTACGGCAGTCTTTGGCGGAATGTTCATCGCTACATTCTTGAGTTTATTTGTCGTACCAGTCCTGTACATCATTATTAAGTCACTAACCGAACACTTTGGTTCCGGTGGCAAGTCCAACAAGCGCAAAAAGCAACAGGAAACAATGGTGAAAGTCACCTCGCCATTGAACTCCGCTCCATAGAAACAGTTCACGTACCCCAGATTGCTACGCGGAAGCTGGGGATTGCAGGAGGGAACCCTGTAACGTAAGTCGTGAATACGGCTGCTGAGTTGGCGCGAGATAAACACTTCCGAATGCTTCCCTAGTTCGGATGAGATGTATAGACCCTGGAATCTCAGGAGGTGGGGTAAAGCCCAGCAACAATCGCGCCAATGCCGGAAGGGACATTTAAACTCACACGAGAGGATTATCTCCACCATGATTCGTGTCCCTGTAGTCAGTCAAGAAGGAAAGCCCTTAATGCCCACAAAGCCCAGTCGGGCGAGAAAGTGGGTAAAAGAAGGAAAAGTAATAGGGCGCTGGTCAGACTTAGGCATCTACTATGTGCAGCTACTGCAACCAGCAGAAGAGGAAACTCAACTCGTGGTTGTAGGCGTTGACCCCGGTCAATCCTATGCCGGAATTGGCGTCCAGTCAGCCAAATGCACCCTTGTGCGACTGCATCTCATCCTTCCTTTCGGACGCATCCGAGAGCGAATGGATAAACGTAGCGAACTTCGTCGCTCCCGTCGGGGAAGACGAATTAATCGCAAGCTACCTCAGTTTCTGAGGAATCATCGCCAATGTCGGTTCGACAATCACAGGCAGTCTAAGGTTCTTCCTTCCATCAAAGCCTCTCGCCAATTAGAGCTGAGAGCAGTGCGGGAAATCTCCAAGATATTCCCCATCGCTGTCATCGGCTACGAACGAGTTAGGGCAGATGTGGATAGAACCAAAAGAAGCACAGCGAAGTCAGGCAAGGGATTCTCTCCCGTGATGTCTGGACAGAACTGGGCTATCGAACAGATGAATACCATCGCTCCAGTCTTCATTCGTGAAGGCTGGCAAAAAGATGGCAATGGCACGTCTCAGATTAGAAGTTATCTGGGACTAGAAAAAGATAAGAAAAACAAGAGCCAAGCCAAGCCAGAAACTCATGCCGTGGATGGCGTAGCTCTTGCCTGCGGATACTTCATTCGCTACTGCCGTCACATCGGCAGAAACACTCACGGATACATCTGGAAAGGTAACGTTCAAGTGACCGATTCCGCGTTCCGAATTATCACTCGTCCCGGTGCAGTGAAACGAGGGAAAGAATATGGTTTCTTCCGCCGTCAACTGCACTTTGAGAAGCCTGATAAATCTGGAACCAGGAAGCGCAAAGGTGATACAGTTACACCCTTTGGCTTCAGGGTGAATGATTTAGTAGTTGCTGAGAAGTCTGACGAAAAGTGCATCGGATATGTTGGAGGATTCACCAACACTGATAAATCCAAGAATATTTCAATCTACGATTATTCGTGGAAGCGGATTGGTCAGTTTTCGCCTAGCAAGGTAAAGTTACTAAGGAGAAGTAATGGACTGTGTGTTGCATAGGTGTTTGGGCGACGGCAGTATGGAGTCGCCCCGAAGGAACCTCCCCGCCCTATCAAGGCTCATCCTTACCTTCGGTTGTGGAAATCGCCTTGATTGAGGACGGGGACTCTCGCGCTCCTGTTGAGTGGATTGGAGAGGATGTACTTGCAGTTAAACGACCTAACGCCCGAACAAATCGGGCTAATTTCAGTGTATTGGCAGCAGTGGCAAGAAAAAACGTTATCTACAGAGCCAATCGATCGCCCAAAAGCAGCAGTAGCTGTCAGGATGCTGTATGAATTAGCTGGACAAAACGAGCCAGAGATTTTCTTTGTAGAAAGCCCTCGCCAATACTACGCTCAAGCTTTCTTGAGCACATTACCCCCATCAAGCCTGCGAAATAGTGCCATAGAGCAGCATTTAAAGAGTAATCCAGAAAATCGATTTATTCGCGATCCTCAACGCAATATTGCTGGAAGACTGGCTGAACAACTGCAATTACCAGTAGAACGTTTAGGGACGAAGTGTTTCAGAAATGCGATCGCAAAAATCAAGCAGGGAAAGAGTCGAGCCGAAGCCTGGTCCCAAGCACATGGAGAAATCTACAGCCCGGACGATGATAGGCAGCTCAAGTTACTCTCACAAATCAATGAACAGTTTCGTCAACAATGTGGTGCATCCGTCAATATTAAGTATTCCGCAACGTTCGCTATCGCGGAAGAGCGTTCCTGGATGGGGGCTGTTTATCGAGTACTCCATCAAAATCTTCAATTACCACAAGAACTGCTTGTTAACATTGCGGATACCGGGTATCGATATTTGCATGGGGTCTATGATGGCTGCATTGATTGCAGCACCTTGGCCTTTGCCAGCGCAAGAATGGATTACTGTATTTCTGTTCTAGGGTTTGAAGCGGATTCTAGATGGGACATTCTACAGTCTCTCGTGTCCAATCTGGGTTCAATTGTGTTTCCCTATGAAGATGTTTGTGTCGTTTGCGATCGCCCTTGCATTCTCTCATTCGATGACCAACAACATCTTCATGCAGAGGCTCAGCCTGCTATTGAGTTCGCGGATGGATTTAGGATTTATGGGTTTGATGGAGTTCTCCTACCAGAACACTATGGCACTCTTGCTCCCACTCAGTGGCAACCGGAGTGGATTCTCAATGAGCCAAATGCAAGAGTCAAACGGCTGCTGATTCAAACCATCGGATATGCCAGAATTTTTCAAGACCTTGAAGGGACAGTTTTAGAGACTTGGAGAGACTATTCGCTTGTAGAGTGGTCGGGCTTGGGTCGAGTGCTGAGAAAGATGGGTTCAAATCCTGGAGAAATCGCGGTTTGGCATCCCCCATACTATGTTCAGTCATTGCACGATGCCCTGCGTTGGTTGAATTTTCCTCACAAGGATTTAAGCTGGGTGCCAACCTCTCGCTTGTTATGGTTGCATCGGTTTGCACTGTATTCTCAAAGTCCTAATCTGATTCGGCACTTAACACGACGGGCTGTTCAAGCCATCCAGGACTGGAATCAAAAGCAGCCCACGCCAGCAACACAGTTTAGCATTACCACAACATTGCTGTCGGAAGTGACTGGAGGTGCTTGTCGCGTGATTCCAGACGAATTGGCAATAGCCATTGCTGAGTATAACCAAAGTTTAAACTTCCCAAAATTTGATAATCTCAGTCCGAAGCGGGTGTTGGGAATCCAAAGCCTTGCTGAGATTATTACGATGGAATCCTATTTGGGTTGAACGCCCTGATAATCTCATTTAAGTTGCTAAATCTCCCTTTGGGAAGACGTGACAACGATTTGCTGCTTGTCACAATCTTTAAATCGCCTAGACGACCGATCGCTTGTCGTTGGTGGTGGGAAATTGCCTATGCAACCTGTCTCGCATTCTCCTGAAGAACTACTGTAATTTGGGAGGGCAACACTAGCCTATCGTCATTGGACGCGATCGCAACACTGGATTAGAAGCGTTGCTTGCATCAAACCCTGACCTTGAAAACTATCTCCCAAAACAGCTCCTTTATTATCCAAACATCCTCTCAACCGGTCGATCGCCATTTTTTCCCATCCACTGTCATGCGATCGCAACTGAACTCCTTGGTATGGTGGGGCGGTGGATTACTCTTCGGATTTCTGGTTATCTGGTTTATCCTCTATCTCCGGGGAACCTTCCGCAAAAAAGTTCAGTACAGGCTCAAAGATGTTCCTCGCTTAGACGAGCCTCACTTTCCTCTTGCCCTGACAGGTATCTCAGGCTCTTACATTACCAAGGGTGAACCGATCGCTTATTGGTTTGACATCAATTCGATCTATCGCGTCCGACTAGAAGCAATTCGCAGTGCCCAACGTACCATTCACTTCGAGACATTTTACATTACTCCCGGTTGTCGCGCTAACGAATTTGCGCTAGCTCTTGCCGAACGAGTCCAAGCTGGAGTTGAGGTTCTAGTTATTGCCGATAGCTTAGGCGTGTTCAAGATATCTCAGGAGTACTGGCAGCAGCTAAAGGCGGCCGGTGTGAATGTCCGCTTCTTCCACAAATTTAATTGGAGAAATCCCCTGATCTATAACATCCGTACCCACCGCAAACTGCTTTTGATTGATGGGGAGACTGCTTTTGTTGGAGGTACGGGAGTTTCGGATTACTGGGATGGCTTCGAGGATAAAGAACAAACGTCGCCCTGGCTAGACTTTGAGGTTTGCTTCCAAGGCCCAATCGTCGCTACCTTGGAAGGGATGTTCATGGAGCAATGGAGCTATGTCGGCGGAGTTGCCAGCCTGAGTTCAGACATTTTCAATCCCGACTTATCCGGTGGCTTGCCCATCCTCATCACTTTAAGAAAAGCTCCTGCTGCCCGTTCATCGGTCTATGCTCTGTTCTATACCAGTTTGCTGGCTGCAAAAAAACGCATTTGGATTGCCAGTCCTTACTTTCTACCGGAACGCAGCGCCCGTCAAGCACTCATCCGGGCGAAACAAAATGGACTGGACGTGCGGATTTTAACCGTGGGGCCGCACAATGATAAGCGATCGGTTTATTATGCCGTCCGCGAACGTTACCGCGACTTGCTTACCGCAGGCATTGAGATTTATGAATACCAACCCAGCATGATGCACGCTAAAGTGCTGCTGATCGATGATTGTTGGGTCATTACCGGAAGCGCTAATTTCGATCCGCGCAGTCTCTTCCACAATGACGAACTCCAACTCTCCTTAGCTGAGCCTAAATTGGTGAAATTTGTCGAATACTTCTTCCTCTGTGCTTTTTCCAAGAGTCGTCTAATTAAAACAACGCCATGGAAAACTCGACCTCTATGGCATCGTGTATTAGGTCGCTTCGCTCTTTTCGTTCGCTGGCAGCTTTGAACCTGAGTTGAAAATCAGGCAGAGGGCAGAAGGCAGAAGGCTCTTATGAATTGAATAAGACTTTCCATGAGTTAGCGAGTCTCTAATCAGTCGTTAGTCAAAATCACATTAAAATGCGTATCTTATCAGAACCGTTGAGCGTCGAATATTTGAAGGTTGCGATCGCGGGATTACCGAAAACTTTACACGGTTCAAAGCTAGTACACCTAACTGATTTTCACTACGATGGTCTATTGCTGACCGAAGAGCTGTTAGCAGAAGCGATCGATGTCACCAATCAGGTTGAGCCAGATTTGATTGTCCTGACAGGTGACTTTGTGACCAACAGTCCGAAACCGATTTATAAACTAGCGCAACGACTTGGGCGTTTGCGAAGTCGCGCTGGTGTTTATGCAGTATTAGGCAACCACGACCTTTATTTTCCCTACTCGAAAACCAAAATTACACAATCTCTCGAAGATGAGGGAATTCAGGTTCTCTGGAATCAAGTGGTTTATCCTTTAGGGGCGGGACTCGCGCTAGTCGGACTCCCGGATTTTTGGTCGCGTGAGTTCAATCCAGCATCAGTTATGGAGCCATTGGACGATCGCATTCCGCGTATTGTATTATCTCACAATCCAGATAGTGCAGAGGTCTTGCAACAATGGCGAGTCGATTTGCAACTCTCCGGACATACCCACGGCGGTCAAGTTATGATACCAGGACTTGGCCCCGTACCGACTTGGATTCATGCTTCCCGTCAGCGCATTCCTCAATTCCTCTGGCCCTGGATACCTTTTTTGGAAGCGAAGTGGCCGAAAGTCGTTCGGCATTGGGAATGGAGCCAGGGGCTGCATCAGGTAGGAACGAATTATCTCTACGTCAATCGAGGTTTAGGAACCTTTCCCCCCGGACGGTGGAATTGTCCTCCAGAAGTAACAGTGATTACTTTAGCTGAAATTGCGATCGCGGCAGAACAAAAAACAACAGCAGTGCTAACCACGTAATATAGCCACCGCTAAGGCGGTTAAGACATAGACTGGAAGGAACCTCGAATCTTGCACAGCGAACTGCCGGAGGCGGCAGTGCTTGCACTATCGCACTCATTCCATGCCCAAACCCTATAGTTACGACCTACGTCAAAAAGTCATCCAAGCCATCGAACTCGTTGGCTTGAAGAAAAGTGAAGTCAGTCAACTGTTCAACATCAGTCGTAACACCCTTGATTTATGGGTGAAGCGACTCTCCGTTACAGGGGATTTCCAAGCCTTGTCTAATCAACCTCCAGTTAATAGTCATACAGCAAGAACATTTGCTGTTTCAAGCGTACCCCCGACGACCCAACCCCTGCCTGAAATTCCTTACTATCAGGCAGTTGCAGATTTATTATCCAGCCCGATCGAATCTTGCTCTCAATACAGCGGGCAATTGGTTGCTGAGGTTCGTTCACATCCACTCATTGCTGCACTACACGCCGCTTTTGCCTACCATCATCCAATTTGTCTGTCCCCTGACATGATTTGGCTGACTCTCACTCAGGGACTGGCAACTCACATTAACGTCAATGCTGAACGACTCCGGCATCACTTCGTGCAGCATGAAGGCAAGTTAAAAATAGAGGTTATCCGCGACGACTTTGTTAAGGGTTCGCCTGAGAACCCTTGGTCAGAGGTATTTACCGAGTTTTCCCAGGAAATTCGTTCACATATTGGTGAAGCTCACAGTTTAATCGTGGCAGACTTTTCAACCACAGGTTCCGTAGAACGGGCTGCCTCCGAAGTCGTACTTTTAGATGCGATGCAATCGTACTTCAAGTACGAGCTGCATACCCGATGTGGTATGCCCACGATTACCCTAGAGGGAACGGTTGAGGATTGGCGTTCTATTGCACGGCGCGTGGAAGAGTTTGCTCGCTTCGATTTAGAGTGGTGGGTTAAGGCAGTGCGACCGATTCTGAAACAATTTGTGGCTGCATCGGCGGGCAGTGTGAATCGCAAGTTCTGGGATTCCATCTACAAATATCAGGGATCTGTCGGAAGTGGCTCACCCTACATCACTGGCTGGATTACCAAACTGTTTCCCTATCTGGTGAATCGTTATGCCAAGGATGAACAAGACTATCACGGCAAAACCAGTCAGCCACTCTATGTGCGAAATCCTTGGCTGGATTCTAACCGAGAGCGAAGGGGACCAGCACGGGCTGATTTCCCCAACTTGCCGTCGAAGGTTCCATTCAAGTGGATTTACCTGGGAACCCCCTATGACATGGAGTTTATCGCTGGAATAATCGGTGTTAACCAAGATCGAAAATCTTTGTGCCTGCGACCGGAAATTGGCTGGGTGGTACGGGCAGCAGGAGTAACAAGCGACAGTAGCACCAAGTACGCTAAAGCCCTGTAGGTGAAAGTCAAGTTGCCAGGAGGCTCCTCATCCGGCTTTGACACCAATCCAGAAAAACTACTTTCCTGGAGTGATACAAGAGCGCTATAGAAGTTATGAAAGCAGTTTTTATCAATCAATATGGCTCGACTGAAGTCCTCCAATATGGGGACATCGACACACCTTCAATCAAAAATAACCAACTGTTAGTAAAGGTTTACTCCAGCAGCGTCAATCCCGTTGATTGGAAGATTCGAGCTGGACAGCTTCAACTGTTAACAGGCTACAAGTTTCCCATGGTTCTAGGGTTTGATGTTGCGGGAGAAGTGGTAGAAGTTGGCGCATCTGTCACGCGATTCCAACCGGGAGACAAAGTTTTTGCTTACCTTGATTCTCTCCCCGGAGGAGCTTACGCTGAGTATGCGGTTGTATCAGAACGAGTGGCTTGTCTAAAACCAGACAATATGTCCTACGAACAAGCCGCTGCTGTGCCTCTGGCCGCAACTACAGCTCTACAAGCGTTGCGAGATTTGGGGCAGATTTTGCCAGGACACCAGGTGTTGATTAATGGTGCTTCAGGGGGAGTGGGTAGCTTTGCCGTGCAAATTGCTAAGGCTTTTAAGGCGGAAGTTACAGCCGTTTGCGGTACTCGAAATGTCGAGATGGTGCAATCTTTAGGAGCCGATCGCATTATCGATTATACCGCTCAGGATTTTACCAAGGACACCAGCGCCTACGACATCATTTTCGACGCCGTTGGCAAACAATCCTTTTCGAGTTGCAAAACTATTTTGAAGCCTAACGGCGTTTACATTAATACATTGCCCGATCCCGATACTCTGGTGCAGAGCGTTCTCACGTTTTTGGTACCCGGTAAAAAGTCTAAACTTATCGTCGCTCAGTCTAGCGGTCAAGATTTAGCCTATCTCAAAGAACTGATTGAGGCGGGTAAAATGCGATCGGTAATCGATCGCATTTATCCACTCTCTGAACTTGCCGCCGCTCATGCTGCCAGCGAACAAGGACACGTCGTTGGTAAAATCGCGATCGCGGTGGCCAGCATCTAGTTTCTCAATCAAAGAGACTACCCATAACCAAAATGCCAAATCTTTAGTTGCAGCCATAGCAGTTCTTGGTTGGATGCTTTACATCCGTAGGGGCGCACAGCCGTGCGCCCTACAAGCTTGGTATATCGCTCAAAATTGAGAACCGCTGTATACGGTGAATAGGTAACAGCACTTCACCGTAACCTTGGCTTAGTCACCGCACTTTAGCGAAAATCGCCGTTCATTATATATCTTTTATTACCGCATTTAGCTAGGTCATTAAATCTATATAGCTACATAGAGTATTCTTGTTTAC
>DATNPC010000161.1:0-3265 GCA_036703375.1 Allocoleopsis sp. | reverse complement strand
CGCCCAATTTGGATAATCGAACGGAGCTACTTTCTCATTCAATGGAAACCCTAAACCTGCTTCGCTCTGGACAGTTAGCCGGGAGCAAACGACTCAAGCTTTCCTGCGGACTAACTCAATTTCCATCAGAGATTTTTGCTCTGGCAGATTCTTTAGAAATTTTGGATCTATCGAATAACCATTTAACCGCTTTACCCGACGAGTTTGAGCGCTTGAAGCGCCTCAAAATAGTTTTCTTTACCAACAATGATTTTGAGGAAATCCCAGAGGTACTTTCGCAGTGCCGTAGCCTCAAGATGGTGAGTTTTAAATCAAACCAGGTTTCGACTGTTAGCGAACACGCCCTACCGCCTTCGATCCGATGGCTGATTCTCACTAACAATAAAATTGAGAAGCTACCCGCTTCCTTTGGCAGCATGAGCCAGTTGCAAAAGCTAATGCTGGCTGGCAACCGGCTCCAATCACTCCCACAGGAGATGGCTGAGTGCTTGAATCTAGAACTGATAAGGCTTTCGGCGAATCAGCTACAGGAGCTACCCCCCTGGTTGTTCACCCTGCCTCGCTTGTCTTGGCTGGCTTATGCTGGTAACCCCTTCTGTAGTGCAGACGCTACTCATAACTCCATGCTTCCAGACATTGATTGGGCCGAGCTGATGCTGGGCGAAATTCTTGGACAAGGCGCTTCTGGGGTAATTTATAAGGGGCTTTGGACGAGTGAACTTGCCCAAAAAGAGGTTGCAATCAAACTATTCAAGGGTGAGGTTACCAGTGATGGGTTACCCCCTGATGAAATGGCGGCAAGTCTTGCGGCTGGGTGCCATGACAATCTTGTTAACGTGCTAGGCAAGCTCAGCAATCAACCGGAGGAGAAACAAGGGCTGGTGTTTTCGTTCATTCCTCCCGATTACAAAAACCTAGGGCAGCCGCCAGACTTTGACACCTGCACGAGAGATACTTACAGCGCAAACGCCTCGTTCTCGTTGCCTGTCCTTTTACGCGTGACGAAGGGTATTGCCTCTGCTGCCGCACACCTTCATGCCGAAGGCATCATGCATGGCGATCTCTATGCTCATAATATTCTGTTCAATGAAACAGGCGATAGTTTGCTGGGAGACTTTGGAGCTGCCTCGTTTTACGACCCGAGTGATTTTGCGATCGGGCAATCGCTAGAACGGTTAGAGGTGAGGGCTTTCGGGTGCTTGCTGGAGGATATGTTAGACCGTTGCACGCTAGAGGTGTCGTCTGAGTACGAAGCAGCAGTAAAAAGTCTTCGTTGCTTACAACAAGACTGTCTCAAGCCAGTTTTATCGCAGCGTCCTCGATTTACAGAAATCGGCAAACGTTTGATTAGCGTTGAGCGGCAGGTTTATGGCACTTGTCAAACCGTCCCTATTCGCTAACTTGAAAATGAGGCAGGAGGCAGGGGGATAAAAGTTTCTATTTCTTCGTTGCGAACGTAAATTCTTGGGCGTTTAGCTGGAAAATGACGATCGCAATTCATCAAGACGGGCTAGAACTTCTGTACTGTGAATTGCGGGTCTAACGCCCAGGAATGTCTCTCGTAGGATACCATCCGGGTCAATAATGAACGTGTGGCGCATTGAGACGAAGCCCATCCAGGAACCATAAGCTTGACTGACTTTGCCGTCCGTATCCGCTAGAAGGGGAAATTTGAGTCCCTCCGCGTCGCAAAATTCAGCGTGAGAATTTACGTCATCCGCACTAACGCCCAGAATCTGAACATTCCGTTGAATGTATTTAGGCAAGTCTCGCTGAAAGCGTTGGGCTTCTAGAGTGCAGCCTGGAGTGAAATCTTTAGGGCGTGTCATCAATTAAATGTAGAATGCTGTCAGAGCAAGGCTTTTACGGCTATAAAGCTCGAACGAGCCTGACAGCCAGAATTCACTACTGGTACGGGATGTGTAGCTAATTGATGACACGCCTTAGGGTAAAAATAGAGAACGACCCACTTACCGCGATAGTCGGAAAGCGACACTTCGCCATCGCCAGTATTGGTGGGCAGCGTGAATTCGGGTGCTGGTTCATTAATGGGAGGCTGCTTGCCGCCGAGAGCGCTAGCAGTAGGCGTGCAATTAAACCAAGCTAGGAACGCAAGACAGCTCGCTAGCAAGGTGCTAAGAAGGGTGCGACGAGACATCATATGTGTAAACAAAAAACAAAGACTTTACATAAGTTTACAATTCTTCCTCCCAGATCAGAAGCTTTGTCAATGGGTACTCCACCACTCCTAGTTAGTAATGTTTGAATGTTTTTCTGAAGAAGCGGCTGAGGTTATCGTATATGCCCAAGAGGAAAGCCGTCGTTGGGGACATAACAGTATTAGTGCAGAACTACTCCTTCTCGGGTTAATTCGACAAGAACGAGGGATCGCCGCTAAAGTCCTGCAATCGATGGGCGTAAAGTTGAAAGATGCTCGGCGCGAGGTGGAGAAAATTATTGGCAGGGGTAGCGGTTGTGTTTCATGGGAAATTCCCTTGACGCCGATTGCCCAGCAGATTTTAGAGCTAGCAACGAAAGCCGCATTTCAACAGGGTTGTAACTACGTTGGAACAGAACATCTGCTGCTCGCGTTGACGGAGCAAGGAGAAGAGAAAAGCCGAAGAGTTCTGGAGAACTTGAAGCTTGACGTGCAAAAATTACGCGATCGCATCATCGATGAACTCTGCTCAGAGATTACTTGCAAACCTCAGAAAAACCTCAGGGTAGTCGTTACATCGGTAGGGATCGAGCATCAAATCAAGCAACTAGCGGCTATGCTGACAACGGCTCAAACTATGCTCGGTGAAATCGAGAAAGAACTGGGAGTCAGAGTGGTTGCTTTAGATGATGTTACCGACGCGATCGCTAAATTACCCAACACTCCTGAGCCTGAATCACCGGGTATTAAAGAACTGTTGACCAGTTTGCATGCTGTTATTGAAGCCGATTGCGATTTAAACCCCGAAGATAGAACAGAGGCATTAGAACAGGTATTGGTTTTAGCAGAAGCTGGACTGAATGCGACAGATGAGAGAATGCAAAAATCGTTCCGAAGAGCTATCAAGCTTTTGAGAGGAACCCTGGCAGAATTGTCCTCAACTAGCAAATTAGCAGTAGAGGGCGATGGGCTACTAAATGCGATCGCACAACAATTTAGCAAATGATAGAAGGTAGAGAAGTCACTAGTGCATCCCGGCAGAAGTAACTGACCACTTCAGCCCGGTACTGGGTACCCCTTGAACTTCCATTGAAATGGCTTAGCCAT
>DATNPC010000160.1:0-4800 GCA_036703375.1 Allocoleopsis sp. | reverse complement strand
GCGATGGTTCGGCCGCCCTGACGCATCCATTCTTGCAGTGCCGCCATCTGCACGGGTTCGATGCTTTGGATATTCGGCAAAAACAGCAATTGAATGCTGCCCAAGTCCGACACTTGCTGAACTTGAGAAAAGTCAATTACGCAATAGTCAATCCCCGTCGCTTGCAAGCGCTGAGTAATCTCCGACCATTGCCCTGCATTATCTGGACTTTGCACGACTCCCAGTTTCACCGTTTGTGCCCAAGCAACGGGTAGCAGTGCAAAAGAATTGATGAACGTGCCAACTACGGTACCTACAACAATGGCTCTCATCCGGACGCCACTACTCCAATGCAGATTACTCCTCAACACACTCCGCTCCTTATTCACTTTTCAACAATCGGCACCCCTTTGGCACGTTAGCAGGTTGCCACGAGAAAAGGTTAAGAAATTAGAAAATTTTATGGACTCACGGTCGTTAGTCGTTATTGGTTAGTGGTTAGTGGGATAACTCGTATTTCACCTGAGTGTAACGTTCAGTTCCTACTAACAACTAACAACCAACCACTAACTACTAATCAACAGCTTCATTCACCGGGAAGCGATCGAGTAACTGAATGGCGCGAATCGCATTGCGTTTTAAGGAGTCTGCGACATTCGGCACATGAGGAATTTGCGACAAGATATCCACGGTTCGGCGCAACAGTCGCACGACATCCCCTTCATCCAAGCTGGTATTGGTACATAGCTGCGGCCATTCGACCCCCAATGCCCAATGCTCCACTAAACCCATAATTTCACCAATGACCTTATCGAGGAATTTATACTCTGGCCAGATGGGCAGCAGGACGTTATAGCGGTACTGCAACTTCAACAGACTCTGTCGCGTTCCTTTCAAACGCCACAAGGCTTCGATCGCACTTTCTGGGGGAGGATAGTTTGTCGTGCTATCGGGGCGAGGCGTTTCGGTCACGAGGGCGCACATGGCGGCGGCGAGATGCTGGGGGTCTAACTCATCGAGTTCGCCCGACATCAAGATTAAACCCAACCATAACTCGTTGTCACCTCGAATCGCAGCGGCGGCTTGTCCCAGAGGAGTCGGCTTGGCATCCTCCAAGGCACCAAATGCCTTTAATATTTCAATTAAGCTGAGAAATTCCTGCCAGTGCTGGGCTTGGTGTTCTCTAAACTGAGCTTGACGCTCGTTAATCTCCTCTTGCAAGGATAACCGGCGTTTGTGGCGCTTGAGCAAATTGGAGGGATTGCCCCACTGCCGCAAGGGGTGATTGTCCAATTGAGCTTTGACGGACTCGACAACTTGCTGCTGTTCGATGACTTCTGGAAAGACCTCCAGTTCGACCGTAGTAGGAATTAAAGATGCGATCGCTTTTGTTTCCTCTGTCCCCCGCCTTGATTGACCGGGCTTTATCTCCAGTTCTGCGGGTGGTTGTAGAGATGCAACCATCTTCGGTTGTAGCACCACGCCCTTTAAACCAAAAACATCTGCCATGGTCGTAACATACCACCGATTATCAGCACTCAAACAGACGAGGCACGCTGCTTGACCGCGACCTTTTTCCTTGGCGACTAGCACCGCTGGGACGGGAGAGGGGACGGGGACGTACTTCCCTTTCAAGTAAAGCAGAGTTCCGACGGCTGCTCGCGGTAGGGCGCGGAAGGTTTCATCTGCCCGCAGTTCGTCGGCTTGACTTTGCAGGGTTTTCAGCAATCGCCGTTCTTCTTTCAGCCGTTCTGAGAGTTTTTCATAATTCTCGATCGCTCCCAGCCCAACCGGCGCGAGTTGAATATCGAGTTTCGTCAGTTCCGTGGTGAGTTCGGTAATGGCTTGTTGTTGCGGCTTGAGGTACAGGGTTGCTAAGTATTGGGCAAAGCTGCGTTCCACCAAATCCTTCGCTTCGCTCAGGGAATGCGTTTGCAGCAAATTCAGCACCATGCCATAGGTTGGCGTGAACTGACTTACCAAGGGGTCAGCACCTGCTGTTGCCAGATAAGCCGCTTCCTTTGCCCCTTCAAACGGCGTCTGCAAGGCTACCACATAGCCCACAGCATCCATGCCTCGCCGTCCGGCACGGCCTGCCATCTGTAAGAACTCCGAGGCTGTCAGCAATCGGTGTCCGCGATCGGTACGCTTAGAAAGGGTGGAAATGACCGTGGTTCGTGCAGGCATGTTAATCCCGGCGGCCAGCGTCTCCGTGGCAAATACCACCTTAATCAGACCCAATTGAAACAGTTCCTCCACCAACCCCTTCCACGCCGGTAAAATCCCGGCATGATGAGCGGCAATTCCCCGGTAAAGCGGTTCGATTTGTCCGGCGCGTCCCGCGTCCGGATTGCGCCTCAAGAATTCATCGATTCGCACTTTCAGTTCAGCGGCTTCTTCGCGATCGACTAAGGACAAATCGCCCATCTCTTCCACGGCTTTATCACATCCCCGGCGGCTGAAGATAAAGTAAATCGCCGGTAACATATCCCGTTGCCACAGTTCGCTCAGGATATAAGTGATAGTGGGGCTTTCCGGACGCCCGCCCTTGACTTTGTTTTTCGGGCCCTTGGGTTTGAGGCGAGGGCTGATTTGGGTTTTGCTCTCATCTAAGAGCGGAAATATACCCTTGGGGGTGCCAAAGTAAAACTGGAGGGGAACGGGTCGGAAGTTCGAGTATATCAGCTCGGTGGCACCATGGACGTTATTCAGCCAGTCGGTCAGTTGACCGGCGTTAGCCACGGTAGCGGAGAGGGCAACGAGCTGAACTTCTCGCGGACAGTAGATAATCGACTCTTCCCATACCGTACCCCGCTGACGGTCGTTCATGTAGTGGCACTCATCTAGCACGACGGCTTCAACCCCAGTTAAGGAGGTGCCGACTTCCCCAATTGGCGTGCCATACAGCATGTTCCGGAAGATTTCCGTGGTCATCACTAAGATCGGGGCATCTCGGTTGATGGAGATGTCACCTGTCAGCAAGCCGACTTTTTCCGCGCCGAACTGCTCTCGAAAATCGCGTAGTTTCTGGTTGGAGAGCGCTTTTAAGGGTGTGGTGTAGAAGATGCGACCGCCACGCGCCAGGGCGCGGTAAATGGTATATTCTCCGATTAGGGTTTTGCCAGAACCAGTCGGAGCGCAGACGACGACGGAGCGGCCCGCATTGAGCGCTGCGATCGCTTGTTGTTGAAATGGATCGAGTTCAAAGGGAAAGAGATTGTCTAAATCAAGTTCTGAGGGAGTGGAAACGTTCACACAAAGTTTTTCCAATTAGTAGACTTTGGTATCTTCAAGGTTTGGCGTTGATCGATGCCGAATAGGTCTTATTGTAAAGCCGGAATCAGAAACCGTTCAGCGCGGGGCGAATCTTCGAGTTCGCGGCAAGCCATGTTGTTGTCAGTGTAGGGTCGGGCAGAGGTCTAAGCGACTACTTGAGAGGAGCGATCGCAATTCCCTCCTGTTGCGCTGACTTGACAAATTGAATTGAATGTGTAGCAAGAAGATGCGATCGCATACCCAAATACCTGTAGGGGCGAAGCATTCAGGGGATAACCGATGCATCAACCCAGATCTATCTGTCTGAATGCTTCGCCCTGTAACGCGATCGCCTTTAACATTTGTACAGAAACATCAAGGTTTGTCGATACACACTGAGGGCGATGTGCTTCTGCCAGAAAATCATCATCTCGTGAAAACATAACCCGTTGAAGTTCAGTAGCTCGGTCAAGCAAAATTGGGTCAGGTGTGCCAAGCCGTTCGTCTTCTTGAACTGTCAAAACATCTACACCCCGCAGACGCAATCCAGCAGTAATTTGTCGGGGGACTTGCTCATCCATGTAGAGAGCTATACTCACTTTAGTAGCCCTTGCTCTCTCAATTTAGCGGCTAGAGGTGAGGGACCGGCTTCCCGACGTAGGCGTTCTGCGAACTCGAAGCGCTGCTGGATATCGGCATCAATCTCGTCTTTATGATCCCAGTAATAGGCTAATGCGGAATGAATTTTACTTAGGGATACATGAGGATATTGGAAATGTAATTCTTCGGGACTCCAACCATAAGCCATTACAGAGGTGACTAACTCGACAATTTTCATTGTGGTTCCGGCGACAATCGGAACGTTTTTCTCATCGAGTTGCACGTATTTATACTCGGTATTTGTGAGTGTCATGGTGTTGAGTTGGTTGATGTGGTGAATATTTTATTGCTGGGGAGAAGGTGCGATCGCATTTTCTCAGGTTATTAGCGCGATCGCTAAAGGTTTGCCCAAACTAAGAAGCCCCGCCTGGAGTGGTGGAGCAGTGCCATAGTCTAGGGAGAGAAGCGATCGCACCCTCACTGCATAGATGCGATCGCTTTCTGTCTAAATTAGACTGTAAAATCTGCTGCGGTAATTAAGTTGGAATCTACACCTGTCAAGAAAGCTAAGGGTTGATTATCTTGAGTCGTAATCCAGGTGTCGCCATTTTGTTCAAAGATAGAAAGCTGTCCAAAGGTCAAACCGCCCTCTAACTTCAACAAATCTTGTCCATCTTCAAAATCAGCGATGGTGTTCTTGCCCGCTGTTGACAAAACAAAGATATCTTTTCCAGCACCGCCTGTAAGGGTGTTATCGCCAGTGCCACCGTTGAGGAGGTCGTCACCGCTGTCGCCGAAAAGTCGATCCTGACCTTGACCACCGAGGAGAGTATCATTTCCCTCACCGCCCAATAAGCGATCGTCGCCGTCGCCGCCATCAAGGGAGTCGTTACCGCTGTCACCAAACAGTTGATTTTGACCGCTGCCACCGAGGAGAGTATCGTTATCCTCGCCACCAGATAATGT
>DATNPC010000159.1:0-3488 GCA_036703375.1 Allocoleopsis sp. | reverse complement strand
TTCGGTTTTTTCTTGGAACAGGTTACACAGTTCTTCTAGCGTCGCATCGTTATTCGCTTCGATCACTTCGGCTAGGCTGACTAGTTGAGAGTCCGTCAGTTTGAGTTTTACACCTCCGGCAAACGGCTTCGCGGCAATTTCTCCAGTTTCTCTATACTGTTTTATTAATTTCTGTATGAAGCTTTTGGCTACACAAAATCGTTTCGCCAATTCCCGTTGCGATATTTCTTCATTCTCATACACGAGTAGTATTTTTTCCCGGAAGTCCAGTGAGTAAGCTTTCATCTTTACACCCTCAACAGCTCCCCATTACTGTACCTCGGTTATTCGAGAAACGCTATAAAAGCCATAGGCGATCGCGCCAGACTGGGTTGAATAGTGTCAGGAATGACAGCGACACGATCAAATTGGGCGATCGCCCAAAGTGTTGAGTTTCTAGCTTCGGTGAAGAGCGATCAGTCTATATTCCTAGGGGTCTTCACCGAAGCTGGCGCTGAGTTCATCAAGGTCATCAACGCCGTCTCCATTGACATTGGCGTTGATGAGTGAAATTGTGTTTTCGAGATCGGAGATTCTTTGCTCCAGCGCTAGGTCATTAGCCTTTGCCGCCTGACTGAGTAAAATTTCGATACACCGTCAGAAGCCCTCAGATTTCTTTAAGATACCGTCATGTGCTGGATACTTGCCGACATCGGGCAGACGAAAAGCTCCCGATGCCTAAAGGACTCAAAGGTAAAGGCACTTTGAGAGCGATCGCAACAATGGCGATCGCTTACGCTCGCCAACCCAGTTAGAGTTCGGGTGGATGGTGCTGTGGGAGCAAGTCGGTAGGATTAGGGTGGGAGTCGAGACCGGAAAACTGATATTTACCGGACTCACTGACGGGAGATAACAGGCTCAGCCCTGTTACGGCTCCTAAGACCTGCTCATCACGAACCTCAATATATGCCTGAAGTTGTTCTAAATTTCGATGTCCTGACACCTCCTGAATCACCCGCAGTGGTGTCCCGTTATCGCTCATCATTGTCAGAGCCGTTCTCCTGAAACTATGAGAGCTGACCCCGATTAACCCCACTCGCTTGCAGGCTTTTTTCAAAATTTTGTCGGCTGAGTCCGGGTCAATGTGAGAACCAAATCGACCCGGAAACAAGTAAACTTCTTTCCAACCCGGATGGTAATTGGTCAGAAGTCTTCGCAGGTCGTCAATAATCGGAATGGTGCGTGTGGCGAGTTTGCCTTTGGTGTTTCCCTTGCGGATGATTAGTTTCGGCAAAACTCTGCCCTGTGCGTCGAAAACGTCAGCCGTTCTTAGGGTGCAAGCTTCTCGAATTCTGCAAGCTGAAAATAGGCAGATGCCAAACAAAGCGCGATCGCGGTCGGTCTGTAGTCCGGAGTAAAACAACCGCTGTATCTCGACTTGGGACAGAATCTTGGCTTTGCCGTGTCGGTCGATCTTCATAGACACACTTTGGTAAACCTACCGTTTAGTAGACTTGGGCTTGCCAACTCTCCAGGCTATTTCTCCACCCTTGCGTTTACCAGCCCTAGTGAAGGTGAAACCAGCGTCAGAAAATTCTTCACCGTAATCGGTTATAGTCCCAGATGTTAGCCCCAACAGGTCAGCTAGCTCAGAAGTACTGAGCAACCATCCGTGAGAGTAAGCCTCTTCCAGTTGGAGCAAGTAAGACAACCGACTAGGAGCAGGTATCAAGCGTTTGACAATCGCTTCTACCACTGTGACCAGAGCAGCAGTAGGAGAGGCGGTTATTTGTCCAGGACTGTCCTGCACTATTGTCCTAGACTGTCCAGGACTATCCGGTGTTGCTAATTGTCCTGAAGTGTCAGACTGCTTTAAAAACTCTCCGGTCGTTCCACCTTTCTGGATATGAGAGTGCAGAGCATCTAGCTGTTCTAGTTGGTCAGCATCGACAAAGGCTTTCTTCCCCTGCTTCTCTGGTTCAATCTTGAGGTCTTTGAGTCGGGTGTAGAGGGCAGAACGAGCAATGCCATAGCGTGAAGGCAACTGTGAGACGGGAACGCGATCGACTTCCATCGGATGTGTCTAGGACTGTCCAGGATGAAATACAACTACCACAAATTGAGATGAAACCTAGTAAAAAGCGATCGCGAAAGAAGCTGAGCATCCTGGCTGAAGTTGGGCTGCTCAAATTCCCACAGGGCTTATATCGCGATTGTGAGCTATGGCTTGTGGTGGATCGTGGTCGCTGTACCTGAGAGATATTTACGGCTAATGGTGTCTGCCTGCGATCGCAGTACTGGTACAAGTCACCGGAAACGGCTTTAGCTAAAGCTCGGTTGCATATCGATCGAGAGCTTGCAGTTATCCAAATCGTAGAGGTCGTGGGATGGGTTTAGGTAGCTCGTACTTACTGAAGGAAAAAACGTAAAGAAAGAAAATGAGGAAAGCGGCACGAGTTGCCATCGACTTCAGGATATTGTAATCACTTAAATCTTGAGTAGACCTCTTGCGGTAGTAATAATCACTTGCTGGTTTGGTCAAGCCACTCACTGTAGTCAGCATAATGTTGGTAGAGGTCGTCGATGTTAGTTGTGTCAAAGCTGTCAAACGCTTTTCCATTAGGCCCAATCAACCGTTGGGCAAACTCAATAAAAGCTCCGTAGGGAACACTAGGAGCAACGAACATCTGCTTGAGGAGCGCACCAGCCTCATCTTTATAGGTCAGCACTGGTGTCATAAAGTTCCAACCCAACTGTTTCATCTGCTGATATAGTTCCTCCATATCAACAATTGGGTCAATGTTGTAGGCAGTGTGCTGAATTCCTTCTCCGTAACGATTCACAAACTGGTTAATTGGTGAATTCGGGTCTTCACTCACTGACAAGCCTGTCATGGTTGCCCAGGGATACTCAGGATTGACGCCACTGACAAGCGCAATATGCGTTGCTGGAAAAAGTGCGGTTCTGAGTCGAACGTGTTCATGAAAGCCAAGCGAAGTCCAACGTGCGATAAAATCTCGTTCGGACGAGAGCGAAGTAACGTAAGTAATATGGTCGATGTGACGAACAGACTCACAGACGGCAGTTGGAATTGGGTTAGTCGAGAGTTTCAGCATTGTGAATTTTCAGTTACAAACTTTTAAAGAAGAGCCAACAGAAATCTACAGTTGATGTTTGTCCACCAATCGCTTAGCTTTACCTTGACTGCGCTCTATTGTGAAAGGTGGTAAAAGTTTTAATGGAAGCTGAAGTTTGAGATGACGCTGAATCTCAAGAGCCAGTTGGTGTTCTAGCTGAACAAGCTGGTTTTTGTCCTGCCAGGTGGTCAAAGAAACCTCTACCCGAAGTTCTAAGTTTTCCAGCGAATTGTCACTCTTGTCAAAAACTATTTGGTAGTGAGGTTCGACTCCAGGCAACTGTAATAAAACATTCTCAATCTGACTGGGAAAGAGACCAGGGTAAACGCATCTAAAATGATTTGACAAAGTCGAAATTTTATGTGTTCATTA
>DATNPC010000158.1:0-13624 GCA_036703375.1 Allocoleopsis sp. | reverse complement strand
TAGTAGGTCTTTGATGCGTTCCCACTGGTCATCCCGCAAAGCATAGCGGCGTGTCATTCTAGCACTCCTGAGATTACTCAACCTGCAAACGAGGATATCGATTTTAAACTAGATTGACATCTATTTGATGACACGCCCTAGCTACTCAAAAACCTCTAACTATCCCCGGCTTCTCTACGAGTAGGACGCGAGACAATACTCAGAATTTAAGTGTGTAGGCATCCAAGAGTAGCTGAGATGCCTATACCTCTAAGCTGTTAAGCATTTAATTGACTAGTGGATGCTGACGGGGAGACTGGGTGACAGGGAGACGGGGAGAGGGATTGATGGTTTTTACCAAAATCTGAAAGTATGCGATTTAAATGCACATCAGCTTACCAGTGAATGTGTAGTCAGTCACTTTCCCTTTGCCACATTGTGATGTTGATTACTGGCATCGCCTATGGTGTCTATCCGACTCCAGCTTGCACGCGATCGCCTCCACACTGACAACGGGGTGAAATGAGCAATGGAACAGAAAGTAGTGTTAAGCTTTAAACCCTGCTGCATCAAGCTTCTAGCAATTTGAGAATAATGATTAACAGCAATCAACTTGCTAAAAATCACCCTAAGACTTAGTTGTCTCAAAGGGGGCTATGCCTTTTCAAGGGGATTATGCAAAGACCCCCAGTGTTGTAAACAAAATGAGTATAGAACAAAACAAAAAAAGGATGTTAAGAACATCCCTGTTCATACGATACAAACCGTTCTTATAACCTCCGGCAGAGGACATTTGGCGCTGGGATCTTAGGCTTAAGGCAACTCAACCAAACGAAGGAAATCCAAGCATAGCCTTTAAGGTGTGGGTAGATTTTGGGTGAGTAAGGTTAAACGGTAAATAAATCAGGAGAAGTTGATTCAGTTTATTCGGATGGGATGCGCCCATAACGATCCAACGTTTTTATAGATGGTAGCCGAAGGGGCAAATCCTGAAATTGAAGCATTGCGAACTGTTTGATGAACAGATTCCGCCCACTCACAAATGAGGACATTGAGATGGCTCAACCTATCAAAGTCGAAAGAACGGTAACCATTGAAAAATCCGCAGCAGACCTTTACCACTTCTGGCACACCTTAGAAAACTTACCACGCTTTACCAGGCATCTTAAAAGTGTGAAGGTCTATGACGATGGGCGATTGCGCTGCGCGCACGCACTGGGTTACTAGCGCACCGATGGGCAACAGCGTTGAATGGGATGCCAGAATCACTGAAGATCGTCCGAATCAAGTGATTGCCTGGACTTCAGTGGAAGGGGCAGACATTGCGAACTCTGGTTCGGTTCACTTTCAACCTGCTCCTGGCGATCGGGGGACTGAGGTAAAAGTCATCACAACCTATGATGCGCCTGCTGGAGTAGTTGGAGATGCGATTGCCAAGCTGTTTGGTGAAAACCCAAAACAGCAAATTGGAGACGATCTTGCCCGCCTCAAAATGCTGATGGAGACAGGTGAAATTGCCACTAAGGAAGGTCAGACATCAGGACGACGAAGCTAGGCAGGGTTCAATAAAACGGGCATTCAGAATTTAGTGATGCAGTCACAGCCTGAAACTCTGCATCAACATCATCTTTCAATCAGCATAATGGTTTACCGCTAACTCCATTCTCAATTCAAAAAACAATCACTCAGAAAGAGGGAAAAACAATGAAAGCAGTTTGCTGGCAAGGTGCTAACAAAGTGGGAGTCGAAACGGTTCCCGATCCCAAAATTATTAATCCCCGAGATGCCGTGATCAGAATTACATCCACTGCAATTTGTGGTTCTGATTTACACCTCTACGATGGATTCATTCCGACGATGGAGCAGGGCGATATTCTGGGGCATGAATTCATGGGAGAAGTCGTTGAAGTCGGCAGTAAAGTTAAGCGAATTAAGGTTGGCGATCGGGTCGTCAATCCATTTCCCATCGCCTGTGGTCACTGCTTCTTCTGCAAACAAACGCTGACATCTTTGTGTGATAACACAAACCCTAATGCCTTTATGGCAGAAGCCCTGATGGGATATTCGCCCTCAGGCATTTTTGGCTACTCCCATATGTTAGGGGGCTATGCAGGCGGTCAAGCAGAATATGCCCGCGTTCCTCATGCTGATGTCGGTCTATGCAAGATTCCCAACGGGTTGACAGACGAACAGGTGCTGTTCCTTTCGGATATCTTTCCCACTGGATATATGGCAGCGGAAAACTGTGATATCAAACCCGGTCATGTGGTTGCCGTTTGGGGTTGTGGCCCGGTGGCCCAGTTTGCAATTCGTAGTGCGTTTTTACTTGGAGCAGAACGGGTAATTGCGATCGACCGTGTGCCTGAACGCCTCCAGATGGCAAAAGACGGCGGGGCAGAAGTCCTCGATTTTGAACAGGTTGATGTTGGGGAAGCCCTCAAAGAAATGACGGGAGGTCGTGGCCCTGATGCCGTGATGGATGCAGTGGGGATGGAAGCCCACGGTATGGGACTGGAGGGACTATACGACAAAGCGAAACAAGCAGTCCGTTTAGAAACAGATCGTCCCCCTGCTTTGCGGCAGGCGATCCTTGCCTGTCGGAAAGGAGGCACTGTGTCCGTTCCTGGTGTTTATGGTGGTTTTGTAGACAAGATTCCAATGGGGGCTTTTATGAACAAAGCCTTGACCATGAAAACGGGACAGACCCACGTTCACAGGTATTTTACCCCGCTACTGGTGCACATTCAGAAGGGCGATATCGATCCTTCGTTTGTGATTACCCACCGCTTACCGCTAGAGCAAGCCCCGCATGGTTACGAGATCTTTAAGCACAAAAAGGATAACTGCATCAAGATCGTACTCAAGCCAGGACAGAGTGCCTGAAATCCAACTGAGGCAACCTTAGAATTGCTGGTGATTCAGCCAGTCCAGAGTCATTGGTCGTTCAATCGCTCCTATCTGAGTAGGTTGGAGGATTGCTGCACTGCCTACCCGAAAGCGATCGCGCAGATACGTATAGCCTGCGAGCAATGATGCATAGATCACCAGCACAGCGATGAAAACGATGACGGTTTGCCAGAAGCGTGGCTCATCTTGGGCTGAGAGGGCTGAAATTGGAACAGCAAGCTCACACAATCTAGCTGGCGGCAAGGGAGAAGCAAGCCAGGGAAAACGAGCGTGGAGCAGACCGAATCGAGATTCAAACAGCCGACGTTTAGAGGAGACATAGAAAAATGGTTAGTCAGTTGCAGAAGTTAGCCACCGATGAGTCGTTAGGCACGCTGGAGACAGTTGCTCACTTTGACGGCGCAATGCTAACCGGCGTGACAGTGTCACATCAGGGGCGCATCTTCGTCAATTTTCCGAAGTGGGGTGATGAGGTCGCATTCACAGTGGCGGAAATCCGGGAAGGTCGTCCTGTGGCTTACCCTGACGAGGCAATCAATCATACAGACCCAAATGACCTCGCTGGGACGCTGGTGTCTGTGCAAAGTGTGGTTGTCGATCCTGCCGATCGCCTATGGATTCTCGACACGGGCAGTCCGATGTTCCAGCCGACGCAGTATGGTGGACCGAAGCTCGTCTGTGTGGATTTGACGAGCGATCGCGTTATCAAAACAATCCTCTTTCCCCAAGATGTCGCCCTGCCTACCACTTACCTGAACGATGTCCGCTTCGACCTGCGGCGCGGTACCGAAGGCATGGCATTCATTACGGATTCGTCTGACCAAGGGGCAAACGGAATTGTTGTAGTAGATTTGGCATCAGGCGAGAGCTGGCGCA
Organism: Allocoleopsis sp.; assembly: GCA_036703375.1. Classification (GTDB taxonomy): domain Bacteria; phylum Cyanobacteriota; class Cyanobacteriia; order Cyanobacteriales; family Coleofasciculaceae; genus DATNPC01. The sequence goes on along the minus strand of DATNPC010000158.1, from coordinate 9,862 downwards.
AGCTGCACGATCATCCATCTACAAAGGCTCAGGCGCTATCAAGTTTCCGCCCAATCGTTGAGGGTCGTCCGTTGTTGGAACGCCAGCCGGACGGGAAGACCAAGCCAATCAAAATGGGGTCAGACGGGATTGCCATTAGTGCAGACGGGTCACGCCTGTACTACTGCCCGCTTGCTAGCCGACGGCTCTACAGTGTTGCCATTGATGCACTCGTGGATCGCTCGATTGACGAAAGTGCCGTTGCTGCAACCGTAATTGATGAAGGAGACAAGGGCGGTGGTGCAGATGGACTCGAAACAGACGCGGCAGGGTATATTTACTCGACGAACTACGAGCATAATGCGATTCTGCGTCGCCGTTCTGGTGGGGAGTGGGAAACGGTCGTACACGACCCCCGCCTTCTGTGGCCCGATACGATGTCCGTTGCGGCAGATGGATACCTCTACGTCACAGCCAATCAGTTGCATCGTCAGGCGAAATACCAAAAGGGAAAAGACTTGCGCCAAAAGCCATATACGCTCTTTCGCGTTCGCATCGACGCTCAACCTGTTCTACTGCGGTGAGGCTCGAACACGCTCGATTGCACAACAAGCACAAGAAGGGCGATATCGATCCTTCGTTTGTGATTACCCATCGCTTGCCGCTAGAGCAAGCCCCGCATGGTTACGAGATCTTTAAGCACAAAAAGGATCGCTGCATCAAGGTCGTACTCAAGCCAGGTCAGAGTGCCTGAAATCCAACTGAGGCAACCTTAGAATTACTGATGATTCTAGCCAGTCCAGAATCACTGGTAGATCAATCGCTCCTATCTGAGCAGGTTGGAGGGTTGCTGGACTGCCTACCAGAAAGCGATCGCCAGCTCATTGAGTCGCGCTGAGGCATTGGCACCTCAGACGGCACCAGGCGATCGCTTAAGGAAGTTGCTCAATCGGTCAGCCTTTCAAGTCAGTCGTGATACCAAATTACACGAATTGGTCTCTGACCTGTTATGCAGCCGGGGAACTTTGCCTAGAAGATGCTCATGTAGGCAAAGTATGGTAAGAGTAGATACTGCTGTATGAGGCTTTGACCCATGTTTACTCAGGCAGCTCCGCTTCCCTTTATTACCAGGAGCTGTTAGGGCGTTGGCGACAGGTTCGACGCTTTCTCCCTACATTAGAACCTGTTTGTTTTTGTCCAAAGTCCAAATTTTAAGGACATGGCATTGCCATGTCCCTAAGAATGATGTACTGATAACGTTGATCTGGAGGTTCCCACAACAAGAACGCCCAGATAAAGTTTTTACAGGAATCTTCTGCAACTAGAGACTGGGTGTTTTTCCAGTTTGCGCCTGAGTTGGAATTGGCTTGACATCGCTGTAGCCCATGTTTCCTACAACCTCGCGCAACAGCGAGATTTGCCCCTCAAAGTCAAGTCCTTCAATTTGGGACAGAACATTATTAATCGCTTGAGTGGGTTGATAGTCGTTAGGGATGTCTACTACGGTATTGCCCATTGCGACAGCCCAAGCATACCAGACGACTAGCTGGTTGTTTTCGGTCAACGCTCCATAGGCACGAGAGAGTTCGGTATCTTCCCGGTTAGCAATCTCTCGCATCACGGCCAACTGCTTGTCATCGGATAGCTCAAAGAATTCTCCGAGGAGTCGGGGAGCAACTTCGGGGTTAGCAGCTGTGGGCGCAGCCGGTGTGATAGAGTCGCCCATTTTTTCGTAAACATAATAGAGCAACGCGAGTTTTTCGTCAGTGCTTAAGGCGTCAAAAGCTGCCACCACTTTTTGGGTTTCATTGGAACGAGCTGAGGAGCGAGTCGATTCTTGAGCTGAGGTCATAATATTTCTTTCAAAAGCTAATAACTGTGTTCCAACTTAGGGGTATCAAACTTTATAAAGTGAAATCGCCCTCCGAGAGAGAGAGTCCACTTGCACTTGAAATGTTGCAGAACTCTTCCTTTTTGAAGAGGTGAAAGATACTCCTCAAGGGCCTAAAGCAATGGGGATCGCGGTTGATAGGATAAGTGACAGGATTAGAAAAACTAAAAAAAACAGGAGTTTATTATGTCAGAAGAACTGAAACCAGACCCAAAACAAGCCGTAGGACAAGAAGCTGAGTTGGCGGCTCAGAACATGGTAGAAGGAACAGAAAAAGCACCTGAAATTGACGTTGATGCGGACTACGAAGCTTCAAAAGAATACAGCGTTAGCGACGTTGACAAAGAAACAGCAACATCATCTAAGTAAGACTCTTGGCATCTCGACCTAGAAAGATAGAAAAGCCAGTAAACGGCTAGCTCCAGCCAGCGTTAAAAGATGCCGAAGACGGTTAATCCCAAAACGAAAACAGGCTATTGTGTGGAGTTAGCCCATTGAGAAGAACTTAAGCTTGCTTTTGCCTCAGGAGGGTACCACAGGCGATCGCTCAACCAAAAAACTTGGTTGAGCTTTAACTGTTTCGATCGGCGTGCATGAGCTGCCGTCACCTCGGCTAGCTCTCAATGAGGATGGCGTCATCAATGCGTCCTGTCGCTAATCCTTCGGGTTATCCGGTTCTGTGTCGTCTTGCTGGGATGTTGGGGTATTCATCTCGTCTTTAAAACCTCTAAGGGTTTTCCCTAAAGCGCTACCCATTTCTGGAATCTTCTTTGGTCCAAAGATCGCAAGGGCGATGATACCAATAATTGCTACTTCAGGCCACCCTAAACCAAACATAATCACTCTCCTGGGACATCTCCTTCCCTAACTATAGACAGGAAGAGGACACCTACGGTGAAAAAACTACTCTCTGGTCAGTGGCAACTTTAACCAATCGCTGAGTGCTTGAGACACGAGCAGGAGTGCGCTCGCGTTGCCTCGAAGGCGATCGACCCTTCCACAATCCACTAACAATTAGCACCCCTCATCCGGATATTGATTGTCTTGGAATTGCTCAAGAAACGATCGCTCAGAAGTAATCGGCATTTCCAACCATTCACTAATTTCACGAGCTAACCACTCAATTTCTGCTTGGGTCAGAACCTTACTCCATCCAGGAATTCGCCCGTTCAGATCGTATTTTCGACCCCTTGCCCAAATAATCAGCTTGGCTCTGCTTTGAACGGAGCGTTTGCGGCGTCGGCTGGTACATTCGAGCTTTCTAATCTCTTGGCTAGATGAGGGACGAGGATGCTGAAATTCCCATCCGAACAGTTGATACGTCAAGGAAATTTTTTGGCGATCGATCCGTAATCGAATTTGTCCGCCTAATGCCGACAAAACTATCCCCAAAAATGGAATCCCCATCCAAGAGAAAGCCAACAACAAGGTAATAAAAGAAGCCAAATCGCCCACTTGTAACGGGATGAATAGAGGAGCGAGGAACACGACAGACATGAAAGACGCGATACCGACGTGCCAATCAAAGCCCCAAGCGGGAAGGAGAATTTCTAGAACATCAGCGTTTTTCGTCAGGGAAACTTGGCTATTAGGGGGTTTAGCGATCGCTAATTCCGCACTATTGTTTGTTGGCTGTTCCTGTTCCAGTGCTTGTAAGGCTTGAGCGGCAGACGTGAAGCGTCGCTCTAGAGTGGGTTCGGTCATCTGCCTTAACCAACTACTCAGTGCCGGACTGAGATGGCAAGCGCGTTCAAATTGAATGCGAAAATCTTTCTGGGGTAAATCGGCGGGATGAGTTCCCGTGACCAGGTAAATCAACGTTGCACCTAAACTATACAGGTCGGAGGCCGCTACCGTGCGTCCGCCAAACTGCTCCTGGGGCATGTAGCCATAAGTGCCAACAACTGTCATCGTCCCACCTGCTTGTGGGGCGAGAGTCTGCACGGAGCCAAAATCGACTAAATAAACTTCTCCGATGCTATGGCCAGAGCGATCGCGTAAAAGAATATTGCTAGGTTTGATATCGCGGTGGATGACGGGAGGCTGACGCCCATGCAGATAAATCAGAATTTCGAGCAGAGCTTTGGCAATTTGCTTGACTTCTGTTTCGCTGAAGGTACGTCCAGCTTCGAGATGTTCCTCCAATGATTTGCCTGCTACGTAGGTTTGTACGAGAGCAAATTTTTTGCCAGTTGGGGAATTTAGCTCAAAGTAGTCTAAGTAACGAGGAATAGAAGGATGATTTAGGGATTTTAAGGTTTCGGCTTCGCGATCGAATAGCTTTAGGTCATCCCAGACGAAATCGCTGCCAAACGATAGTAGTTTGACTACTACTAGTTCTTGAGTTTTTAGGTCACGGGCTAGCAGCGTGCGTCGCCCAACACGTTTCCCCAGTTGTTGCTGGATTTGGTAGCGTGAAGCGAAGCTATCGCCGTTCGGTAAATCGCCTATTACTTGACTCACCATCATAGTTTGTCCCTTGGATTCATTTATTCTGGATCGAGTAGCTGCCCGATTTTTGCAATCCTCAAGTTTTACAAAATGTTAGAAACATCAAAACCATCTCTGCGAGAACAACAACATCCTTTAATTCGCCAACTGGCTGACGCGATTGAGGCCTCTTGGCATCGCTACCTCGATCTATCCCCTTACGAACTGCCCCACGATTTGGGCTATGTGGAGGGACGGTTGGAAGGAGAAAAACTGACGATTGAAAATCGCTGCTATCAAACGCCTCAGTTCCGGAAAATGCACTTAGAATTGGCACAGGTCGGGAATATGCTCGATATCCTACACTGCGTGATGTTTCCTCGTCCGGACTATGCTCTGCCGATGTTTGGCTGCGACTTAGTGGGAGGTCGAGGACAGATTAGTGCTGCGATCGCAGATTTGTCTCCTGTGAGTAGCGATCGCTCCTTACCAGAAGCTTATCAGCATGAATTACAGGCCTTATCCATACCTCAGTTTTCTCAACCCCGCGAGCTTCCCCCTTGGGGAGATATTTTTTCTGACTTTTGTATTTTTATTCGACCCAGTAGTCCTGAGGAAGAGGCTCAATTTCTCTCAAGAGTTGAGGAGTTTTTGCGGATTCACTGTACCCAAGCCGCTCAGGCTACACCGGTGTCGGCCGAGCAAAAAGCCGAAATTTTTGCCGGCCAGCATCGCTACTGCACTCAGCAACAACAGAATGACAAAACCCGCCGCGTACTCGAAAAAGCGTTTGGTTCTGATTGGGCAGAGCGTTATATGACGACGGTTCTGTTCGATTTGCCGACACCTTAGTAAGGTAGGGGCAGGGCATGCCTTGTCCCTACTGGCGATCTGTGTTTTGAGTTAACAGTTGTCAGGCAAGCCGTTGAGACTTTACTGAAAAGATCAATTTAATATAAATTTATATAACTATAGAATTTACCGAGTCTCTTGCTTAGCAAGAAACAAGGCATCTGCTGCGTACAACAGCTTAGGCAGTTATGTTTTCCTTTACTAACTGACTATTTGATGTCTGAGCAAGGCATTTGCCAATTGCCCTGGTACGGGGGAGCGCACGGCTTTGTTTCCTCCTTGAACTAGCTTAAGGAGTTCAAACGCGTCTAAGGGAGATTTAATGAAGTATTTGGCTTTGAACGCAAATGGTTTCACTCGGTTGTTGGTTAATGGGGCTGGCTCCCAAATTGTCAACGTGTAGCCATCGCCTGTCGGTTCAATCAAGTAGTTGATCATTGCAATAACAAGCGCCTTGTAGATGCTAAATCCTATTATTCATTATCCTCTCGATTTGGCTGACAAGAAGACTTTTTCATAAGAATTATCGGAATTTTCTACTTCTGTCTTATGCAATGAAGTAGAAGCGAGTGCTAAAGAAAAGCTGAACACTCAGCCGTCTCTAAACGCCTGACTAACCTAGCCTAGTTGGCTGAAGAGTGAGGCTTGACTAGTTCCCCAGGAACAGGCGATCGCTTATCCAGTAACCTGTTCATAGGGAAGATAGAACGAGTTTAGCTGCGATCGCTAACCCATCAAAATTTGCTGACTTTTTTTCATACTACGCTATAGTATCCTAAAATCGAAAATCGTTTGCGTATAATTTTTAACAAAATATAGGGTCTAAAAGCGATCGCTATTACTGGATGTAGAGAGTCAAGCCAATTATCAATTAACTTCTAATCTTAACCTTTCAAGCAATAAATAATTTAAGCCTTAAACTATACCAGAACTACGACAATATTGAACAGCAATCTCAGTTCGACACTAAATACCTATTCGCTTTGTTTTTAAGGTAACGTTGACCCCTTCACTCGATTGTTGTAGTACTAGTAAAGGGGTCGGCTTTGCCTTTTGATCCCAACGAATAATCACGATACGACCTTGAATCGTCGGTTGCCAAGTCTCGTGTTCGTCTTTTGGATTCAGGAAGGTTTCAATACAGTCAATAATCTGGCTAATGGTTGCTGAGGTAGCTTGAGTTGGCAATTTCATCAAGATAATTTGAATGCGGAACAAGACTCGCATCGAGCGTTTACCGCCACTCTCTGTTTCGTACAACACATCGAACATTTCATCCACTTGGCGCGGTGCTGAACTAGCAATCCCAATCGCCTGTTGAGACCCTTGCTGAGGACGAAGTGCTACACTAATGAGCTGTTTAACCTTAATTTTGATCTGGTTAATAATCGCAAAGTGAAAGACTTCTTCATCCATTCGCATTCTCAGGTAATCCAGATTGAATTCACGGGAGTGAACCAAGTCCGGATTCGCTTCCATTTTCCGGATAGTATTGAGAGCTAACTTTAATTTCTTCTGCAGATCTGACGTTTTATACTGCTCGAATTTGAGCTTTTTGCCCATCTCATCGAACTTAATTTTGCCATAGACCAGCAGCCCAGACAGTATTAAGATGAGTAGAATCGAAACATACATCCACGCTTGCCCAAATGGCCCAGACTCTGGGGCAGTCGCGATGGAAGGAGAGGATGAAGCGGTTTGTGATTTAATAGAGGCCTGAGCCAATACTGGTTCTAACAAATACTTAGAGGTAGATATCATCACTACTAACTAGAACTCAACGTCTATCATTTCGAGAACGCACCCCAACGATTGGATTCTGGCTACTTGACGTCACGGCAGACCAAGGTTGCAGACTACAGGAGAAGTTAACGGTTGATAGCCAAAAAATCAGAGCGAACATTAAAATTTTTTTAGCTATGAACCGTTTGAAGTGTTTACGCTACACCTAACCTAGCTTAGTTTTTCCAGCGCGCTCGATAGCCTCGTGCATCAATGTGACAGAGGTAGGGAAATTGGGTATGGCGACCTAAACCACCTGGCCACCAAGAATCGAGAAACCAGTAAAGTTGATTACCGCTTAGGTCTTCGCATATAAAGTCTATGGCATCTCCCACTAGATGGCGGCTATCGGTAGCACCACCAACAGCATGATTAATGGCAGGGGAGCGATACCAACTCGTAATAATAAACGGTCGTCCGATGCGATCGCGTGCCTGCTGCGCTAGGAGAGCAATCCGAACCACAGCATCAACCGTCGCTTGGTTGGGAGGCATTTGAGTACCGCCATAGGTTGCCTCTGCCCAGCTAAAGTTACCCTCTGGAATAATCGAGGCTGATAGCTGAATATTATTGGGCGTCCAACGATTGGGACGCTTGGGAATGACTAGTGGCACGGGTTTTGGGGGGGCATCGATGGAACTAGGGCGCGCTTGGTTCAGACGCTTGCAGTCTTCCAGGAGAGATTGAAGGGTTTGATGTTGAGTGGTGAAACCGCGCCAGAGTTGGACGAGTCGGATTAATGCTTCTCGTTGGTAGTCGAGTTCTTGATAGTCCCGTGGCACGCGTCGGATAAAAGTGAGGAGTTCGCGATCGAGCTGAGTCGCCAGCTTCACTAGTGTTTCCCGATCTGAAGTTCTAGCATTGAGCAATTCGGGATCGATCCCCAAACTTGTCAACACAGTAGCGCGAGAATCGAGCTGATGCCAGAGTCGAAATGCTTCCGTCAGGGCATTTCGTTGGCGGCCTTGCCCTTGGTAGTCATCGGGAAGGCGTTGGGCAAAGGCAATTAACGCGGGATCGATAATGCTCGGGTTCTCCTCTGGAGACGTACTCTTTTCTAAAGACACGATCGCATCTTGGCGCGTCTTCAACTGACGCCACAACTGCGTCATCCGCAGCACAGCTTCCCGTTGATGAGGGTATCCACTATAAGTATCGGAAATCTGCTGCACGAATTGCTTGAGGGGAATATCGAATTGAGACTCATCGTTCACCGTAGAGCTGATAGTAGCATCAGATTCGAGTGAAGCGATCGCTTCATCGCGAGTGTTCAGTCCCCGCCAAATCCGCACCAGTTCCAGCAAGGCATCTCGTTGATGTTGCAATCCGGTATAGTAGTCCGGAATTTGAGTCAGGAAGGTGAGAAGCGATCGATCTAAATAGGCTAGACTTTTGGGCAGTTGTACGGTCTGGAGTTCGGCATCAATCTCAGTGAGGTAAGCTTGCTTTAAGCGATCGAAATCCGTTGCTTCTAAACGTGCTGTCGTTGGTTCGCTTGCCGTTGGGGCATACCCACTCGCCACCTTTTGCAAAAATTCATCGGTGTAGCACCCTCGTTCCTCTTGCCATAGAGCGGATGCCTGCCAGCCCTGAGCGATTAAACTGTCACAAAGCGATCGCATCGTAGTAGCGGCATAGCGAACCTGTTCGGGAAATGCATTAACCTGCACTAGCGATACCCGATTGGCCGGAGAAATGCCTAAGCCAGTTTCTCCATCGGCAAGAGAAGGCGCACCATGAGCGCGATCCAGTGCTGCCAGAATCGGTTTATGAATGCCCGCTCGTTCAGCTTCTATTAGATAGTAATAATTTCGCTGGTCTGGTGAGAGTGTTGCCATGGCAAATTGAAAGAGTCCCACTAACGGCACTCATTACACATTAAACTATGGTGTTTATACCCCTTGAGCAGGAACTAGCGAGCAATAGCTTGAAAAAGCTTCGTCTCATCGCTACTGATATGGATGGGACGCTGACGCGGCGGGGAAAGTTTACGTCTAGCTTGCTGCGAGCATTGGAGAATTTCAGCAATGCTGGCATCCCAGTGTTAATTGTTACAGGTCGTTCAGCCGGGTGGGTAAGCGGATTGGTCAGTTATTTACCTGTAGCAGGCGCGATCGCAGAAAATGGAGGTCTCTTCTACCCAGCTGACAGTGAGTCTCCCGTCGCTCTGACCAGCATTTCTGACATGATAGACCATCGACAACAGTTAGCCGCTGTTTTTCACCACTTAAAGTCAAAATTTCCTCAAATTCAAGAATCCTCCGACAATCGCTTTCGCATCACTGATTGGACATTTGACAATCGCGATTTGACGCGATCGCAATTAGAACAGTTAGACGAGCTATGCTCTGGCATGGGTTGGGGCTTTACCTATAGTTCCGTACAATGCCACATTAAACCCGTCTCTCAGGATAAGGCGATCGGATTATTGCAGGTATTAAGGGGATACTTTCCTCAATACAAAACCGAGCAAGTTCTTACCGTTGGCGATAGTCCTAATGATGTGAGTCTGTTCGATCCCGATCTGTTTCCGCTGTCCGTTGGGGTTGCCAATGTTCTCGATTATGCCTCCGAACTCAGTTATCAGCCGAAGTATGTGACGACAGCGGCGGAGGGGGACGGATTTTGTGAGTTAGCCCAGTACTTGAGCCAGACTATTATGACTCAGAGCTTGCACCATTCTCAGTAAGTGACAAAACCCGCCCGGAGTTTTAACTCTGGGCTAACAGTTCAAGTCCACTGAAGTGGACTAAATAGTCTCTGTGTAACGATTTCAGTCCATTCTAATGCAATACCCGTGAATGAAATCTTCAAGCCGCTAGAGGAACAATTCGGAACTCTTGCTGAATAGCTCGATATTCACCTTGATGTTTCTTGGTTTTTCGAGGGAATTTAGATAGCTTAATCTTGACGACTCGCGGGTTAATA
>DATNPC010000157.1:0-18539 GCA_036703375.1 Allocoleopsis sp. | reverse complement strand
GATTGAAGCGTTGCTGGTTAGGCTTGATTGGTTTTGATGAGGGGCAGCAGGCTCTAGTTGCCTGTCAGTCAAATCTGCCCAGCGCAAGGCTGGCACTTCCCATTTAGCTTGCTCAGCCGGTGTTTGGGGTCGAGTAGGGCGTTGGATGGCACCGCAGGGAATCTCATAGGTGGCAGAGTCAGCTTCCAGGTTCAAAGGGAAAGCGGCTTTCACTAAGACATAACGTTCCTGCCAGTCTACGGTTGTGGCGATTTTGAGAATTGGCGATGCAGCATCAAGAATGTAATCCTGGCAAAACTCGGACTGTCCTAACTGGCGCACGACGCGCAGACGCGATCGCAAAATCCCTCGATCTATCCACTGAATTGATTGGAGCTGGGTTGGGGGTAAGGGATGTTGAGCGTAATTTGGGTCGATGTTCCAGGCATCCCAGTATTGGCCCTTGTCCTCAAAGGCTTGCAGTTGATTTCCAGAACCACTGAGAACTTCTCGCTGATGAGTTTTATCGAAAACGCTGCTCAAGTCTCCAGTGTGGGCGTCAACAACAACCCGTAGCAGTTCATTTTCTAAAACCCAGTTCTCTGCTTGGGGACTAGCATCAGGGGAGGTAGGGGCAAAGCCTGCATTGTCCCTACTGGGTTCGCGATTACAACGAGATAACCAAAAGACACGATATCCGACGGAAGGAATCCCCTTAGCTAGAAATAGCAGCGTTGTTGCCTCAGATAGCTGAGAAAAAAGTTTTTGTCCTGAAACATCGTAAATTTCCCAAGATGTCTCATCTGATGACTGGGGTAAGGAAACAGTAACGAGTTCTGAACGCGGCCAGTTGAGAGGATTGAAGACGATAATGGGTTGGGCGTCGGGTTGCGGTGGTGGAGGTAGGGCAATTTGAGACGCGATCGCTTTTAACGATTCTTCTACAATCTCTACAGCAACCTGCTCTACTTCCTGCCATGTTTGGTTAGCTTCCACAAAGACTTCTGGAATCGATGTCCCCGGTAAAATGTCGTGGAATTGGTTGAATAGTACCTTTTTCCAAGCGTCTTCCAGTTGTTGTTTGGGATAGCTATTGCCAGTACTCAAAGTGGCTAGAGAGGCAAAGAGTTCTGCTTGATACAACAACCCCTCACAACGACGATTCCAGCGCTTTTGGTCGGCATGAGTGGTGAAACAGCCGCGATGGAATTCTAGATATAGCTCGTCGTTCCAGACAGGAAGGTCAGTAGTCAGTTGTCCGTTGTCAGTTGTTTTTTGGTTGTCATCTTCAGTCTTGTCCACTGAACCCTGACTACCGATCGCTGACAAATAACTTGAAGCGGTGGTAAATTCCAAGCGGGGGAAAAATGGCGATCGCTTCCAGCGTTGTGCGACTTGCAGCATATCGCGAGTCGGGCCGCCACCATGATCGCCAACACCAGGCAGCCAAAAGATGTCTTTCAGATGAGTTTGAGTTTCCCAGTCAACAGCGTAAGATGCCATGGTGATGGGATTCGTATCCATGACGCCGGTGACGTTAGGGGGAGACATCACGCTGAAAATTTGGGTGCCGTCAGGGGATTGCCACCAAAATGCACCGTAGGGAAATTTGGTCGTGTCGTTCCAGTGCAGCTTTTGGGTGACGAAGTATTCAATTCCACCCTGTTTGAGCAGTTGGGGTAGCTGCCAACAGAAGCCAAAGCTATCCGGCACCCAAGCAACGGTTGTCAACTGTCCGAATTTTTCTTGAACGTAGCGCTGAGCGTAGAGGATTTGGCGGACAATGGATTCGCCGCTAATTAAATTGAGTTCTGGCTCAACCCACATCCCACCGACCACTTCCCAACGATTTGTGGCAATTTGTTGTTGAATAGCGGCAAATAAATCGGGGCGATGCTGTTCGATCCAGGCATAGAGCGCTGGCGTGGAATGGCAAAATATTAACTCGGGAAACTCTTGCTGTAGTTTTAAGACAGATTCAAACGTTCGCTGAGCTACTTTCCAAGTTTCGCTGGTCGGCCACAACCAAGCAAGGTCGAGATGAGCGTGACCGAGCATGTGGATGCAGCGTTGTTTTGGCAGGGATGAGGTAGGGTTTGTCCTTACCAGGGATTGGAGACTTTGACGTAGGGTGGAAAGGGAGCGATCGCATTCTTCCTGATGTGATACTGCCTCCCAATTAATCTCACCTACAGTGGCAGCGAGAGCATCTAATTTTTCTGGGGCAAATGCTTCTAGATATTTGTGCAATACCTCTAACTCATCGGCAATAAAACCAGGCTCGATGCCAATAGGAGAGGAACCTAACCCCCCCAGCCCCCCTTCCCTAGAAGGGAAGGGGGGAGAGGTTAGAGTGTGGGATTCAGTTCTGTCGATCGCTTCGTACACGCAGCGCGATCGCATTAATGCTCCGATATCATGACCCGGACTGACTAGCCGCAAAGCTACAGCAATTTCTTGCCCCGGCACCACAGACTCAGCGAGTAATATCCTAGCGGAGGAATCAAATAAGTCTCCTTCTTGCACTAGCTGACCATTCACAAAAATCTGAGCAGATTCTGCCCACCACGTCAGGGCTAATCGCAGCGTTAATCCCGCTAAAGGATATCCCTGTAAATCTTGGGCAATGATAAATCGTTGACTCAGCCACATGACCTGCCGTCCGGCTGACCAAACAATGTATCCTTTTGGGTTAAGGTCAGTTGTTGCCCAATCAGACCAACGTTCGGACTGAGTGGCTAACTCTGCTGGGAGGTCTTCAGGGCAGCATCGCCAATGATGTTGAACGCTGACTTGAGTTAAGGCGCGTAGTCTGTCAATCGCCTCTTGAATTTGGTGCAGCCTATCCGTAGATGTCAAGGGGTCGGTCATAATTTAAGAGATACAATCAGGGCACCTAATTATTTTTTGATTTTTAGCTGTCAGTTTGATGACTCGCCCGTGTGCCAGTTTATCGTTAGCTCAGTAACGAATAACCATGCCTTCTGATTCCTCTGGTCGCTACCAAAGCCGATTCTTCAATTTTCTCAACAGGCAATCTCTGCGCTTGAGCGATCGCTTCGATCGCGCAGTGCGGCATGTGAAAGTGGCAGCAACCTGGGGAGTCCAAATCCTGATCTATCCGATTTATCTGTTGACACAAGCGACGCTTTCTGCGGGTCGTCAGCTGGCTAGTGCGGCAGAAGCGGGATGGTCTCCAGTCAAAGCACTCGCCAACAAACCAGAGGAGCCATCAACTCCTCCAACGGTGGATACGCCGATTCAGCGAGTGCTGGATGCCGTCAATACCTTATCACTCCCAGAAGCATCAGAGTTAGTGGTTTTACAGCCTGGTGGTTTATCAGTAGTAAGTGGTCAAGGGTTAGCGGAGAAGACTAAGGTTGAGCCGCAAGAAAGAACAGACAGGGGTTTGGCGAAGTATGGCGCGCTAGCTGCACAGCAGGCAAGTGGTAAGCGTTACGAGATTCGAGGAATCGCGACGCTGTTAGAAACGCGCAGTCTGGTGCTAGTAAGCGATCGCAATCAGATTTTGGATATTCTGACGCCAGAGCAGCAGAAAAAGCTCTTATCTAAGATTAGCTGGGAACTAGCGGGTTTCATGCGTCAACGACGTGTAGCCCTTGCCTTAGAAGCGAAGAAAGCAGCTCTTACACTCACTACGTTGGAACGACGCAGTGCTTTTCTACCGCTCAGGATGTTCTGGCACGTCATGGCGTGGGTACAGAGCAGCCCTGTTGCGATCGCGGCAAATGTTTTTGGAGAATCTACCTTAGTTGATGGAGAACTTCTTAGCTCAGACCAATTGCTACTGAGTCTCCGTCCACCTCAAGCCAGAGGTCAACTGCTAGGGTCAAACAGTCAATTAGCCGCATCTGCTGCTCTACCTGAAAGTCTCAAGCTACCACTGCCGAAAGACGCGATCGTGTTTCTTGACCGTACTGTTGCTGAATTGGAGTCGCACCAATTAGTGCCGGGTTCTGAAGCCATGGTGGAACTCGCGTCACGCACGTCACACTTGCTGCGCGAACGAACCGAAAAGTTTCTTGCACCGCTTCAATCAAAATTCATCACAGCTAGAGGCGAAGATTTATCAACCGAGACGTCTCAAGCCCATGTGGGTCGGATTCAATCCTTAATTTACGCGGCAATTGATTACTTTTTTGGCAAGCGCAGCTCACAAGGGCTGACTGGGGCGAGCGAACAGCAGCAATGGGGAAGCCTGAGCAACTCCCAAGGACGAATCAATCCCCTTTCGGGACGCTCTTCCACCTCACTGCCCTCAGTTACTCCACCTCCTAGCTTAGAAGGTGCAGATGACAGTATTCCTGACCCTTGGTTGAGTTGGAGCGATTTATATGGCAACCCAGATGCTTCTGACTTAACTCAAAATTCAGCATCCTACCCTCCCTCACCCTCCCAGGCTCAAGCGGGGACAGTGGCAAAGTCTAATCGTCCTAATCGCAATTCCCAATCCCAACTTCCTGAGGGTTTTGGTAGCAAGATTCCTGGACAGGTAGGACGTTCTATTTGGGGTTTCCTCAAGCGTTCTCTCAACCCCAAGCAATCGTCAGGGAAGCTGTCTGTACGAGGTACGGCAGAACCAACCCTCGAACCTCAGATGCCAGCTATTCCCACAAGAAAACCGAAGGCTAGCAGGCAAGGACTACCCCTACAACCTCAGGATGCAGCGCAAGGGACTGTCCCAGCAAAATCCAAATCGCGATCGCTAGTTACAACTAGTTCTCCTAACACCAGTGTCTCACCGGCTACGGCAGCAAACACTGCCCTGACAACCTCAGACTCTGCTCCAAATACCGATCTTCAACCCACACCCGATTGGATTGAAGCGAAAGTGACCACAACTGGATATGTCAAACATCCGCTAGAAAAAATACTAGGAGCGATCGACCATGCCATGTTGTGGTTGGAAGAGTTAGCGTTGAAAGTCTGGGAATGGGTCAAGCGAATGACGGATAAAAGTTAAGAAGGCTTATCTAGCGCTGGTTCCCGTTGAGAAGTAACGGAGTCTATTACGCTCTGCTACTAGCGATCGCAGGCATTCTGCGAGAGCATCGATTTCCTCACAGGTATTGTAAAACGCTAAGGACGGTCGAACCGTACTCGTAAGACCAAATCGTTGCATTGTCGGTTGAGCGCAGTGGTGTCCCGCACGTACAGCAATTCCCTCTTGGGCAAGATATTTGCCAACATCTTCTGGAGTGATGCCATCAAGCAGGAATGACAACACGCCAATCCTATGCTGAGCCATACCGATCGACCTCAATCCAGGAATTTCAGCCAGACGTTCCAACGCATAATCGGTCAGTTTCCGCTCGTACCGTTCGATTTCGCTCATCCCCAGGCGGGTGATATAGTCGATCGCCGCCCCCAATCCGATCGCATCAGCGATACTTGGTGTTCCAGCTTCAAATTTGGCAGGCGGTTCATCGTAAGTCGTTTGCTCGAACGTCACGCAGCGAATCATACTGCCTCCACCCTGCCAAGGAGGCATTTGCTCAAGGAGTTCTCGTTTCCCATAGAGGATACCAATCCCAGTTGGTGCAAACAGTTTGTGTCCCGAAAAAGCATAGAAATCGCAGTCTAAGGCTTGAACGTTTACGGGGAAGTGAGGAACACCCTGAGCGCCATCAATCACAACGCGAGCACCATATCGGTGAGCCATCTCGACCATTTCCCGAATTGGGAGGATGGTTCCCAGCGTGTTAGAAGCATGAGTTAAACCAACGATGCGAGTCCGTTGGCTCAGCAGTCGGCTGTACTCTTCGAGCTGAATTTCGCCGCGATCGCCGATCGGAACGACCTTTAAAATCGCCCCTCTCTCTTGTGCCAACAGTTGCCAGGGTACGATGTTAGAGTGGTGTTCTAAACTTGAGAGTACGATTTCATCTCCCTGGCGAATATACTGACGACCGTAAGTTTGAGCAACAAGGTTGATCGCTTCTGTGGTTCCACGCACAAAGATAATTTCAGACGCACAACTAGCTCCTAAAAACCGTTGCACCTTTTCTCGAACCCCTTCATAAGCCTCAGTGGCTCGTGTTGCCAGCGTATGGATAGCCCGGTGAATGTTGGAGTTGTCTTGTTGGTAAAAATCCACGAGGGCATCAATCACACTTTGTGGCTTTTGAGCCGTGGAAGCGCTATCCAACCAGATCAGTGGTTTGCCATGAACTTGCTGGTGCAGGATGGGAAAATCTTTACGGATAGCGTTGACATTAAAGGATTCATCTAACTCTAATCTCATATTTTTTATCGATACTCTGCAATCAACTTAGATAGCCGAGACATGATTGCAGCAATATCATCATCAGTTTTGTGTTCCATTCCCATTGCCACCATGAGCAATCCCAGCTCAACAGCATCTTCCAAGTTCAAGATCAGATCGACCTCTTGGGTTGCTTCTAAAACATCATGCAGTTGGATGGGGTGTGCAACGGTAAAGTCAATATAGATAGATGAAGGATTTTCTCGCTCCTGTCCGGGAATTTCTTCGACACGCGATATGCGAGTTCCGTTAACCGTGACACTCGTGACATTACTCGTAACAGTAATATCGCCCGTTTTGATTTCTTGGGTAAACAATTTGGTTTTCATAAATCGCTCTCCCTCTGATTCTGCGATCGAGGTCGAAATTGAGGCGTTTTTAAATTAACGCACCTCTAATCTGTAGACTTTTGGGTTGCAAGAAAAACTGGCATCTTCTTGCCTTCTCAGCCAGTTCTAAGGATTCTTAAATGCTTAACCTCTTAATACTTTAACCTACCCATTATTTTATTCCGAAATCTCTGTCTATTAATTCAATAGATACAGATTGAAATATAGCTGCGGTCAACAGTGTTAGGATACTACATCTTTCGGAATGGACTCCATGACATCTCGACGGGAACCAGTGCTAGATAAGTCTTGACCAATTCGACTTTTGAGCCAAGTCTCGAATACCAGGCGTTTACAAGACCCTTCCCCGGTCAACGGTGCCATCAACTGTTGTTGGTAGTAGGCCGCGAGCAAATTAATCCGCCCTTAGTTGACGTCCTAAGACTTCTGACTGTTGCTATACCTGAAAACGCTGCTTAGAGGATGATGAGCCTTTTGATAGCTTAAATCGCGGTAACTCTTGCTCGCTAAGCCATCTCCGGCATAAGTCAAGCGTATTTTGCCATTCTTCTATATACAAGCACTCTTGATGTGAATGCTCGTTACGATAGCCAACACTGAGATTGACACCAGTAATATCTCTACACAACGTAACTATGTCGGTATACGAGAAGCGATTGGGTTCGCAATAGCCTGTCACGCCCTTGATATATTCTCTGAATTTATCTGTCCCGACGCTATAGCACTTGAAATCTGAACCATGACGGCGATCGAGTTGAATCATGAATTGATGTTTAGCATTAATCTCTTCAGCAATATCCTGATTTTCTGGAGCAGTCATTAGCCAATTACTTCCTTTTCCTCCCAACTCTTCGCCATCTGTAATCAAGAGTGAGTGTCCTAAATCTTTGAGTAACCAGAGCATTGCACACCCAGCTCTATCATCAGCTCCAATGCCGCATTTAGGACTAGAAGAGTGGATAACTCCATCGGAAAACAGTAATTCATGCCTGGTATCAAACGACCGACCCAACTGCTTATCCCAGGCTGTATCAGCGTGCGCTACTAACAAAACCTTGTTTTTGCGTTGTCCCCTGAGGTATAGGAAACGCTCTGACTGTTTGCCTCGAAGGACAACATCTGCATCGGGAAGCGTTGAGAATCGCTGAAAAATCTGGTCTGAACTTTCTAAGGGAACTTCTAAAAATTCTCTAAGAATTTCAAGATCGCTAAGCATTGTGTCTTCTCTAAATTTCGAGAGAGCTGTATACAATACTCAGATTACATCTGAAGATTTTATGCAGATTTTCCTTCTCCTCTATTGGTCTTCGATTAAGGTTAGGCAAGGACGAGAAGGGAAAGAGGAATAGTTAACATATCAGCAAATTAGCTTTTTCAAGCTTTCCGAAAAGGATTAAAAGTCTTTCCTAGAAAATAATACAATGGAGGAAGCTGCATTTGAGGCAAATCTTTTTGATAAAAAATGTAATCTTCCTCTGTCCCAACAATGTAAACCTTTTCTCCATCTTTAATTCCCTCTACTGCAAAGTAGGTTAGGTCATCTCCTAGAACGAAGGCGTCACAAACCTTAAAAAAAAACGGCTCTATGGTTCGTTGTTCAATTAACTGATATACAAAACGGTACGCTTTTTCTAGAGAATCTTTTTTCGACCCTCCTTTCGGATGAATAAAAAAAAACTGGATATACCAGCCTGCATAGCAATAAATCCAATCTTCTGGAGTAAATGCTCTCCAATCGTCAATAGTAACAAAGCTCCAGGTAGCAGGACCAGTAAAACCAATTCCCTCAAATCCTTTTTTCATTCTGTATTCAATCAAGAATACTTTGACAGGATAGGGTTGCCACGGCCAGCTAACTTCATGTTCGTAAATAATACGCTGTTGAATGGGCTTCTCTCCAAACTCGATTGAATGAGACAACCATTTATCCATTTCATTCAATGCCCATTGCCGATTTTTTATTAGTTTCACAGCGTTTCTTACAGCAATGTAGTCTCTGTGTATTATTATAGCTTTCTAGGAAGATATTGTTGTGAGTAATAAATACTTTTTGCCAATTTAGTTGAATGCTATTTATCAGTAGTACTGGTAATCAAGATGACCAGGAAAACGGGCATCTCCTTATTGCTGATTAACCTTTGCTTCATTTGTTCCAGAGAAATTTGCCTACGGGTTCTTGCTAGTGATGCTCGCCCATGACGCGGCGCTTTGCACGATCGCGACGTTCTGAGTTACAGTACTTGGCGAATTGATAGGATACAGTTCCCCCCAAGATATTGGGGGTTAGGGTGGTTACAATGTACTTCCGGAGAGTTGCCAGCCGCTGTAAAGCCAGTGTCACAGCCAATCTAGCCATCGCAACAGATGTACCTAACACCTGTGCAACTGACTGCTTGTGGAGAATCAATCTCCACTACCCTGATAATCGTCATGAAAATAGCGTGTGGGACTCCACAATAGAAGATCATGAGCTGGATTTCCCACTGACGGCCTGGTTGTCTTACCAGAATTAAGACTGAGCTTTCTCTACGATAGCGTGTCAACGAGTAGCAACGCTTTTGAGTGCGATTGCTCACGGCATAGCATGACAAAAGCGATCGCCTTTTTAGGGCAGCGCTTTCGCGATCGCAAACAACAAACGTTAGTCCATCCTGACGAAATGCAAACAATCAAGTTTCCGACTAACGGCTTAGCTCGACTCAATCATTGAGTCAAACCGCGATCGCATATATCTATTTCTACTTTCACTCATCGCCAGACTCTGGCTAGTGACGATACACCCGATCCAGTAGCCACAGTGAAGCAATCGTACCCACAAAATGAGCCGCAATGCCATTTACATTGGCTACAGTCACAAAAACATCCAACGCTCGAATAATCTTATTTGGGTCGGTAATCGCTACTCCTGGAGGTTGGGATACAGCCTTGGCTACTAGCACTCCAATTGCCGAGCCAGCACCACAGAGATTTAATAAAATTCCGACTAAAGCCACAATTAACCCGAGACGCACGCGTTGAATTGTGTCCGTCTTTGATGGCAGTAAATCCGGATTTGGAGTTCTGAACTGTTTCGCAATTCGAGTGTAACGAAAGTCCCAATAAATACTGAATAGTAACGCTAAAATTCCACAAACAGCCCAAAAGATACTCATCCCAATACCCTGATTCGTTTGCTCGCTAAAGCTACGACCCGACCAAGCAAATAGCAGACATACACCACAAACAACAGCAAACCCCAACTGCACCCAGAAGCTAATCCAACCCACTAAACGAAAATTATTAGCAATCTCTTGGATTGTCAGGGTCAGCGATTTGGTGTCTGACTTGGTCTGCATGGTCTTTCACATCAGTAATAGGCATCTTTGCCACAAAGAATAGTTCGATTTGCCATCTCATACCCCTACCTACGGAGAGACTCAAAAGTTCAGCCCCTTGTTAATTGGGGGGTGAAAGGAGTAACAGGGAATGGGGAATGGTTTCCTATGCTCTACAGGAGTGGACGCGTTCGACAGCGATCGAACATCCAGGGTTGTGAACTCGGAAATAGCTTTGTTGCAATTGCACTAGTGTTGCTTGGGAAAGATTGAGATGCATTGCTCAGGGTTTATACCACAGAAACGGTCACAACTCTCAAAGTAACAACGTATGTAGCAATAGTTTACATTTCTTCATTAAAACTTCCAAAAATATTTAAAGTTCATTGCGAAGCAAGCGATCCTGGAAGAATGAATGATAAGTTCTATTGATGTTGATGGATAGCTGAACTTAGGTAAGGAGGACACCTTGGATTTGCATTCTGCTCAAGCCTCAACCGAATTTTTTCGTGAAGACATTAGTGAGTACGTAGCTCAGCTTCAGCTTCATATGGCTTTACAAGCTAGGAACTTAGTCCCGACTCTCACTAAGGCAGCAGATAGCCGAGAACAGCTCTTGCAGCAAACCCAAGCAACGATTGAAAAGCTCGTCTCTCGCCAAACTGTTTAGAGACTTGAGGGATTGGGGAGTAGGAAAGCGTTTCATCTCCAATCCCTAATTTCGAGTTCCTAACCCCTGAGCTATGCGATCGCTTCGATTCGCAGCTAGTACGGATTCGGCATAGTTGAGCGCCTCTTGCCACACCTCATAGCCACGGAGCGTTAAATGAATGCCATCTGTGGTCAACTCCTGCCGCATCTCGCCTTGCTCGTCGGAAAATAACGTATTGAGATTGAGATAGCCTGCTCCTTGTTGTTGAGCAACGATCGCGATTTGTTGATTGAGATTACGGATTCGCTCGTTGGGAATGGCAGGCAAGCGCATGGGCAAAATTGACTGTACCACCACTTTGGCTTGCGGATGATTTTGGCGCAGGCGACGTACAATCTGGCTGAGGTTATTCAGGATAACGCGATCGCTTACTCCTTGGCGCAGATCGTTGGTGCCAGCCATCACATAGATAGTATCGGGTCGAGTTTGAGAGAAAGCCGATATTCGTTTGAGAATCTGACTCGTATTCTCGCCAGAAATGCCTTGATTCAGCCAAAGTTGCCCGTAAGGCAACCACTCGGACGGAAACCACATCGAGAGCGAATCTCCCAGTAAAATCGAGAGTCGATTCGAGCCTTGTCCTTGAGCAATCGCCTTCGCTTCTCGATCCAACAACCGTATCCATTGCTCGTGAGTGGGTTGTTGTAGCAGCATCGCGTCTGTACTGGTTCCTTTGAGTCCAACTGTTTGGAAGCTATCCGATTTCAATCTCGTATACGTTTTGCCTGCTTTCAAGGCGGCTAGTCGTTGAAGATACATCTGACTGCCAGATATCGATCTAGACGCGATGGGTTGAGGCTTGGGTAACGCTTGCAAGTTCGTTACCTGTTCCGTTGCAGCTCGATTGGCAGGTAGTGTTAGTACTGGAGGGATCGATTCTGAAGCAGTAGGCTGACGTGACTCAGCTGCATTCGCTTGGGACTGACTAAATTCAGGGGAGATGATTTCTAGAATCGGCACTATCTTAGTGGTAGCAGCCGACTGCAACACCTCAGTCATAGCAGAGGCTAACAACGCCGAGAGGTTACTGGGTAGCGTTGGAGGAAGTGTTGGTGGAGGCGGAACTGGTATAGGTCCGCCTGCTGTGATTAGACTCGCTGCTAGTAGGTAAGGATCGCTCATTGTGTGACTCCATCACACTCACCTTTCCTTTTGACAGCAATTATTGGTTAGATTCAGGAAATTTTTGGGATAAAAACGCTTTCTCGCATTCAAAATGCGATCGCTAGTTCAGTTGTTGGCGTTGCTGGAAAAATCCTCGTCGGGCAGCGTAAGAATTTCGACGCCATCTTCGGTGACTGCTAAGGTATGTTCAAATTGGGCAGAGAGCTTGCGATCTTTTGTCACAGCCGTCCACTTATCAGCCAGCACCTCAACTTCCCAAGTACCTTCATTAATCATCGGTTCAATGGTGAACACCATACCGGGGCGGATGCGCTTTCCCTTGCCTCTCGTACCATAGTGAGGAACTTGAGGTGCGGTATGAAAAATATTACTGATGCCGTGTCCGACAAAGTCTCGCACTACGGAAAAACCATTAGCCTCAGCATACTCCTGAATGGCCGCACCAATGTCTCCAATGCGAGCGCCTGGTTTCACTTCGGCAATGCCTCTTCTCAAGCACTCCTCTGTTACTTCAACCAGCTTTCTAGCTATCGGGGAGGGAGTACCAACACAGAATGTTTTGGATGTATCGCCATGATAGCCATCCAGAAGCGGTGTTACGTCAATGTTGATAATGTCTCCATCCTGAAGGATTTGTTTGGCATTAGGAATGCCGTGACAAACCACTTCATTGACACTGGTACAGATTGACTTGGGGAAGCCATGATAGCCAAGAGGAGCGCTTTTTGCTCCATGTGCCTTTGTCCAGCGTTCAGCTTCATCATTGAGTTCTAAGGTGCTGACTCCAGGCTTCACCATTGGTTCGAGATAGTCTAGAAGTTCAGCCGCTAAGCGCCCTGCGCGGCGCATTTTTTCGATTTCTCTGCTGGATAAAAGAACGATCGTTTCGCTTCCCATGAATCTTCCTTACATTGATTTCCTCAGCTCTCTGAGGAAGTCTATATTTTAATATTAATTAAGTTTGCCTCGATCGCCTTGGCATCCCCCACTGGTGGATGTAACTCAAATACGGGCTGGGACAAGAGTTGGTGCCGCCAGATAATCAGGGGTACACGATCAATTCTGGCTAAGGTGGCGAGATCGGGTTGCAAGTCGAAGTGCGACTCCTGCGGTTTAAGCTGAAAGTCGATCTTTTGATGCAATCCGAAAGGAGCAGATACATGGAAGTCAAAGCCGCAGTAGCTTACGAGGCAGGTAAACCATTAGCGATCGAAACGGTTCAGTTAGAGTGGCCTAAAGCTGGCGAGGTGTTGGTTGAAATTAAGGCCACTGGAGTCTGTCATACCGATGCCTATACCCTCTCTGGAAAAGACCCTGAGGGACTGTTTCCTGCCATTCTAGGGCATGAAGGGGCGGGTATTGTGGTGGAGGTGGGTGAAGGCGTCAGGAGCGTAAAACCGGGCGATCATGTAATACCTCTTTACACCCCAGAATGCCGTCAATGCGAATATTGCTTAAGTCGTAAGACAAATCTCTGTCAAGCCATTCGCGCAACCCAAGGACGGGGCTTGATGCCAGATGGCACTAGTCGGTTCTCGATTGATGGCAAAATGCTGCATCACTACATGGGAACATCGACGTTTGCGAACTACACGGTATTACCAGAAATCGCCGTAGCCAAAATTCGTGAAGACGCTCCGTTCGATAAAGTCTGCTATATCGGCTGTGGAGTGACGACTGGCATCGGTGCTGTGATTTACACGGCGAAAGTCGAACCTGGAGCAAGAGTGGTGGTGTTCGGCTTAGGGGGTATTGGTTTAAATGTCATCCAAGGAGCGCGGATGGTAGGGGCCAGCCAAATTGTGGGTGTTGACATTAATCCGACGAAGCGAGCGCTGGCCGAAAAATTCGGTATGACAGATTTTGTCAATCCCAAGGAAGTTGAAGGCGATTTGGTGCAATACCTGGTTGACTTAACCAAAGGTGGTGCGGATTACAGCTTTGAGTGCATCGGTAATGTCAATGTCATGCGCCAAGCCTTAGAATGTTGCCACAAAGGTTGGGGAGTCAGCACAATCATTGGTGTTGCTGGTGCTGGCGAGGAAATTCGGACGCGTCCGTTTCAACTCGTGACTGGACGTGTTTGGATGGGTTCAGCATTTGGTGGCGCAAGAGGGCGCACGGATGTTCCCAAGATTGTGGATTGGTACATGGACGGGAAAATCAACATCGACGACCTGATTACCCATGTCATGCCCTTAGAGAAGATTAATGATGCCTTCGAGCTAATGCACAAGGGCGAGTCGATTCGTAGCGTCGTGACCTTCCCTTAAGCTCATCTTTCGGCTGAAGTACAGAGAATCAACGGGGAATGGGTAAGAATTCGCTGTTCCCCTTTTTCGACAGAGGGAATAAAGTTTTGAGAGATTTTCCCCTTTGTCTGCATAATATGTTTCTACTTGTCAAGTCATAAGTGAGCAATATAAGGAGGAACTATAGCCATTTATTCTCCTTTTTTGAGCAAAGACAGATGGGCAAGTGCCGTGAGTGCTTCTGCATTAAGTATTCCAGAATCGTCCCATCATCATTAAGTTTTAGTTGGGGGTATGAACCTCTATAACTTTCTTTGCTAAATGTGTTAAGTCAGCGATTTTTGTATTACGCTGTATAACGTAAGTGTCCTACTGTGTTCAATAGGTCTGTCAGCCTCAGGCAATAATGAATTGATACCTCCTCGTTGCCTGAGGTTTTCTCTTTGGAGCGGAAAATGCCTAGTAGGTATTTTATACTAGTCGTGTGGCGTCTGGAGTAGGACGAGAGTAATTTTTTTTACGAGACTGTGCTGAGGCAGGCAACTTGAGCCTGGATTGCTTGAATGAATTCTTCGAGATTAAAGAATTTATCCCGGCAGTCGCTTGCCCCTAAGTCTTTCGCACGATTACAGTTCTCAGGCGTACTTTCTGAAGTAAGAACAATAAACGGAATTTTACAGGTCAGGGGATTTTTGCGGAGAGCCATCAATACGTCATAACCACTCAAGTCCGGCATGTGGATATCGCAAATGATTAAATCTGGCTTTTCGGTTTGGGCCCTTTGCACTCCTAAATGTCCATTGGTAGTGAAAATTACTTGAAAGCTATTCAGCTCAAGCATGTCGCGAATAACTTCTAGGAAGAATTCATCATCATCAATAACTAAAATCTTTTTCATATCCTATTGCTCCACGCCTAAACCCCTAATTACTTCAAGCTTAGTTAGAGCTAAAATTTTGTGAATAGTATTCTAAATTTACAATCTGAACTTCAGGTATCCTATGCCTATTGGTTATTTGATAAATTCCTTGGATAATTAGATTTTCTATCTCTAATGATTCTTTGGTTGAAATGAATTGGATATCGAGCGATGCGACTTCTTCTTCAGGTATTACTATAAATCGGTTCTGAAGGCGATTTAAAACGTAGACGATTAACTCTTGACATAAGTCGCGATCGTCAATAATCCTTCGATAAAAACTTTCAGGATGGATTTCTGAAAACTTTTTTAGCTCTTCATTCAATTTGAGCAAGGTTAGATTGACGATAGCAATAGACATTCTTACTTCCTACAATGAGGTAACTGATTTCAGACATTAGGCGACTAACCGATGTTGCAGCTCAAAAGTTGGTTGAGGTTCTCTAGTTCAGTGATGCGTGCCCGATCGCGCTGGTAACGTCGAGCTTGACCAATGGCGATCGCGCAGGTACGGGCGATCTGTTGCACGAATTCCACCTCTAACGGACTCAATACCCGGTTCGGTGGATTCATTAGCCACAAGTAACCGATCGCATGCTCTCGATCGACGATTGGACAGACTACCCTAGCAACCCAACCCAATACAGGATCGGGAACCAGCGAACAAAATTGGAAGAATTGCCCGTGCTTTAACCCTTGGTAAATCTCAGGATAGATGCCGCGATCGAGGATAGAGCCTTGATACCCAGGAATTTTGCAAGAGTAGGCATAGAGAATATGAGACGTATTGACTCGAAGGTCGTCTAACACCGCATTACAACACATCGTGCCTAATACCCTGGTGAGTTCCAACACCGTTATCTGCAAAATTTGGCTCTCCTCACAGCCACGGTAGAGGCTGTTGGCAATTCGGTTCAGATCCGATGCTAACGCCAGTGCTTGCTGTAGGGAGAGCATTTGCTGTTGCACTCGACCCAGGCGCTCCTGCATTTGGCGTTCCAAGTCGGCGTTGAGCTGCTGCACTTGACGAGCGAGTTGAGCTTGCTCGTTGCCTAACGATTCGGGATGAGATACTTCTACCGTGCGATCGCCTGCTTTTTCCAGCCCCCGATCCAGTAATGTTTGGATACATTCACCATAATGCATTACTAAACTTGCAAGAACATTGTCTCGATCGGGGTCTGGTTGAGGGTTCAACTGTTGTATGTTGTCTAGCGCTTTTAAGAGTAGGTTCTGTGCCATCTTCCAAGCCAAAGATTTACAGTTTGTTAACGACAGAAAATAATTAGGATCTTAAAGTGGTCAAGGCGACAAATCTAAACGTGTGACTTAGCGCAGGTTTTCTGGTGAGCTTGGTGCGCTAACGCGCTGCTGTCAGCCGTGATTGACCGAAAGATACCACTTCATCAGGTAATTGCGAGCCGCGCTGAGGCATTGGCGATCGCTTCTGGGTGCCAGTCTTGGCGATTGGTACAGACAAGATAGTATCCAGAGTTTTCCTAATCCGAAACTCTTGATGTAGAGCCACGCCATGGTCGCTAGCAACCGGCATCGCCTGCCTGCATCGCGAGCAATACCAATATATGTGGTTGTGGCTAATATGACGAAGCAGAGGAGCTGAGCAGCAAAGGCATTCGTTCATGGTTAGTCCCTCATTCGACGACTTTGACTTTACAACTCAGTTGTCAAGAAATCGGGCAAGAAATCGGTAAGAAATCGGTAAGATGTCCAGATGTTGAGCCGTAATTTTTTAAATAATTATTACCATAATTACTAAATTTTTGTAACATCTATCTCAATCGATCGCCAGTTAGTTATCAGGACCAATTTATAAAGAAAATATTAAACAAATTCCAATTTTGCTGGAGTGGGTTAATTCACTCGATTGGGCAACCCCTCCTCTATTAACGCGACTAATTGCTTTGATGTACGAGCTGCATGAGACGATAGCCCATACCATGAGCCGTCTCGATAAAATTCTTAGGAGCGCCTGCCGCATTCAGCTTCTTTCGCAGGCTGCCAATGTGAGCCTTAACGGTACCCTCATCTGGGGGATTGCCAAGGGGCCAGAGGTGATCGATGATCGTACCGCGACTGAGGATGCGCCGTCCGTTGCGGATTAGAAGTTCTAAAATACTATATTCTTTAGCGGTCAAGTGGAGAACTTGCCCCTTGTAACTCACCTCGTAGGTAGCTGGATCGAGCTGCAATTCTCCCCACTCTAAAATGGGCGGAGATAAAGCCCCTCCTCGCCGCAGCAAGGCTCTTATTCTGGCTAGCAACTCTTCTAAATCTAGCGGTTTGACCATGTAGTCATCAGCCCCTGCATCTAGCCCCGCAATTTTATCCGTACTGGTATCGCGAGCTGTAATCATTAGGATGGGTATGCTATTACGGTGAGCGCGTAAGCGCTGGCATAACTGAATACCGTCTAGTTTAGGCAGCATTAGATCTAGCAAAATTAAATCATAGTTCAGGGTTTGAATTTGCTCCCAAGCCACTTCACCATCACTGACGATATCTACTGTATGACGGCGATCGCTGAGGAATTCTTCAACAACCTCTGCCAGAATGCGATCGTCTTCTACTAAAAGAATTCTCATGGTAGGACAGACCTCAAAAATTGCTCCGTCCAGTATCACATATGAAGGAATCAAGCCTCTACTTTAAGAAAGACTTTATTACTTCTTAACTAATCTTATCCTACAGTGCCTCAGAAACCTAGAACTACTATGGATCTTGAAGAGAAAGTTAACATCCTGATCGTTGATGACCAGCCGAAAAACTTACTAGGAATAGAGGCAATACTCGATCGCCTCGGTCAAAATTTAGTGAGGGCTACATCAGGGAAAGAAGCCTTGAGGCACCTGCTCCAAAAGGCATTTGCCGTCATTCTCCTGGATGTCCAGATGCCAGAGATGGATGGCTTCGAGACAGCCAAGCTGATTCGAGCAAGACCAACGTTATACCATACCCCGATTATTTTCATCACAGCCATCAATCGAGACGATCGCTATATCGAACAAGCGTATTCTTTGGGTGCGGTGGACTATTTGTCAAAACCAATTGTGCCGGAAATCTTGCTCTCAAAAGTAGCAGCGTTTATTGCGTTGTTTCAGGCAACACAGGCTGTCAATCAACAAGCGGCACAACTGCAAGCAGCAAATCAAAAACTAGAAGGTGAAATTGCCAAACGCCAGCAGGCAGAAGCAGCACTACGCCAAGCGAACGAGCAATTAGAAAACAAGGTTCGGGCACGAACAGCAGAGTTGGTTCAAACCAACGAAGCCCTCCATGCAGAAATTCTGGAGCGCAAGCGGACAGAAGAGGTACTCAAGTTGACTCAATTCTCGATCGAGCGAGCGGTCGATCCGATCGCGTGGATTGGTTCGGACGCTAGCTTTTTGTATGTCAACGAAGCGTTATGTCACTCTCTGGGTTATTCCCGAGAAGAATTGGTCTCGATGCGCGTTTCTCAAGTCGATCCAGACTTTTCTGCTGCCGTTTGGTCTGATTTTTGGCAACAGCTCAAACAAAAAGGCTTTCTCTGTATGGAGTCTCATCATCGTCGCAAAGATGGCAAGATGTTTCCTGTTGAGATT